>SKLB01000191.1 GCA_007123465.1 Spirochaetales bacterium | reverse complement strand
TCAGCGCGCACCAACCGGCCGCTTCCGGAGAAGACCACCGTCACCGGCGAGCTCAGCCTGGCCGGCGAGGTGCGCCCGGTGCTGCACGTGCGCAAACGCGTTCGCGCGGCCCACGAGTTCGGCTTTTCGCGCTGCCTTGGCCCGGCTGCCGCGCGCGATGACGACGGCGGCAGCGAGAGCTGGATCTGCGTGGGCACGGTGGCAGACTGCATCGCACAGTTATGGTAGGCCCCCGCGGTGGGGACTAAACTGCCTGCGGAAACAGAAACGGCAGCGCAATGAAGGTGCCGACGGCACTGCCAAGCGTTGAGAAGAAGAATACCAGCAGGATATGGGTAAGCCGGTTGTGAAAGAAACCGCGCACGGTCAGGATATCATCCTGCAGCGTCTCGAAATCGATCACACGAGGCTTGCGCAGCCCGGCTTCCATCAGGCCACTCACCATGCCGACACCGATGGTCGGGTTCATCGAGGTAATCGGGGCGGCCAGAAAGCTGGCAATGATCGTTACCGGATGAGCCAGCGCCACCAATGCCCCGAGCGCCGACAGCGTCCCGTTGACCAGAAACCAGCGCAGCAGCATATCGAAACCGCCCTGCCAGCCGGTACGGACAAAGCCGCTGACGATCAACCCCAGAATCACAGCCGGCACAACGTAGGGCAGCAGCTTGCTTATCGGTTTTGGAGGCGGGACGGAGTCTATGTCACTGAGGTCAGTTGAGGCCTGGCCGCGATCCAGACGCTCCAGCCACGCAACAATGCCGGGCACGTGTCCGGCTCCAACCACCGCAACCGGCCGCTCGCCGGGAGACTGGTAGATCCTGGTGGCCAGGTATCGGTCACGCTCGTCGATCAGTACGTGCTTGACCGAGGGCAGGTACTCGGCCAGCTCGGCCATCATACTCTCAACCGCGCTGGTCTGCTTCAGCTTCTCGATCTCTTCGGCATCGAACTTCTCGCGGCTGAACACCGAGCTCAGCAGCGCCGCCAACAGCTTGTTCTTACCCCAGAATCCGGTCTTGACCCAGGCGCGCTTGAGCGTAGTCTGGATATCGCGATCGCAGAACGAGAAAGGAATCTGGTTGGCCTCGGCGGTCTCGATTGCCGCGCGCATTTCCTCGCCGGGCTTGACACCCAGATCCATGCCGATGCGCTTCTGGAATGAAGAGAGCACCAGGTTTCCCAGCAGCAAGAACCCTTTGCGGCTGCGAATCACCTGGTAGATGTTGAGCTGCGACCAGCCGGCGCCGCTGATCAGGGAGTTATAGCGCGCGGCGTCGATCTCGACGCAGACGTGATCCGGTTTCTGCGCTTCAATATAGGCGCACACCTCGTCTACGCTGCCGCGCGAAACGTGCGCGGTACCGATTATCGTGATCTCTCGTCCCTGCAGTTGAACGGTTGTGGCAGTCTGACTCACCGAGGTTCTCCTTGACGTAAAGTGAAACGGATACGGATTACTCTTTGCCCATGGCCACCAGGAAGCGCTTGCGCAGCCCCTCTTCACCGGGGAAAAGGTCGCGCGGGATACTGCCGCCACCCATGTGGACGTGGCCACCGCCGGCGCCGACGCCGTCGAGCGCGCGGCGGATGATGACGTCGCAGGGACGAAAGAGATCCTCGCTGCGCACCGACAGGCGGTACTCATCGCGCTCGGGCTCCAGCACCACAACAAAGTGCACTTCGCGCAGCCCCAGAAAGAAATCAGCCACCAGCGCCATCACCTCCGGGGTGCACTCTTTCTGAATCGGGACAAAGCAGAAATCATCTGCAACGATGCAGCTGTTTATGGCTTCACGGAACACCGCCAGATCGTTGAGCGAGAGTGAGTTCTTCAGCAGCCGGGCACCGCTCTGCCAGTCGGCGAGTTTGAACAGCACCGAGAACGCCTCCAGGTCAACCGGCGAGACGCTGCGCGTCATGAACGCGGTATCCATCATCAGCCCCATCAGAAGGGCGGTGGCAACGCTGCGCGACGGCTCGTTCTTGGATATCTTGTAGTACTCGTAAAGGATGGTCGAGCACGAACCGTAGTGCTCGCGGATATCCCAGTACTTGCAGTCGGGATCGGACGGCGGACTGTGATGATCGATCACGCCGAGCACTTCCCCGGGCAGGCCGGCAATATTGCTGTTACCGAGGAACCCGTCCACCACCACAATCTGGGCGTTCTCGCGGATCTCAACGGCCGAAGATGCGGCAATCGGAATCTGCAGCTGCTTGATAGCCTCGCTCAGGCTGTTACTCTGAATCTCGCCACCGTAGCATAGAATCGAGGGAAGTTCGTTGATCCCAAGCAGCGAAGAAAGCGCGTACGCCGACGCCACGGCATCGTGATCGGGAAAGTCATGCGCCTGAATCACGACATCCCGAGAGCGATCGATATGCGATATCAACTCCTGGATGCCTTTCATTGCTCAGCGATACCTCTGATCAAGCACCCACGTTGCAAGCTGACTCTCAATCAGTTGCGGCAGTTTCTGATCCTCGACCTGCAGGTAGACTGTCCGCGCAAGGCGGTTCTGTTCGCGAAGCTCGTAATGCCCGCCCATCAGGAAGTACATCTGCGCCTTGATCAACCGGTTGTTCTCCTGTTCAATCTGACGCAACAGGCGGCTGTCGACATTTGGTGTGATATAGAAACGCGCCATGTCGTAGTACAGCGTGTCACGCGGCAGCCGGTTGACAATTGAATTGAGGTAGTTGCGCGCACCGGCCTCGTCCAAGTTGTTGCGCAGCGCCAACGCCGCCAGCAACGGATAGTTGTAGTGCGATTCCTCGTGCTGCCAGGCGCGGCGGAAGTAGCCGGCGGATTGCTCCCACTCCTCGCGCATGAACGTGAGCATTCCCAGCGGAGCGAAGGCCGCGTGGTAATCGGGCCGCATCTCCACCGCAGTACGGTAGTCCCGGTAGGCTGCATCATAGTTACCGACGCTTGCGTGCAGCCGGCCACGGTTGGCATAGTTCAGAAACACGTCTGGATCGAGCTCGATGGCGCGCGTGTAATCTGCTATGGCGCCGTCAAAGTCGCGCCTCTCGGCGCGTACGCGGGCGCGATCGACGTAGTGCCATGAGAAGTCTGGCTGCAACTCGATTGCGGTACTGATGTCCTGTTCGGCGGAAAGCAGATTGTGCTGACGCGCCCGCGCCCGCGAGCGGTCCGACCAGGCAAACGAGTACTCGGGATCAATCTCGACGGCAAGGGTCAGCACCTCCTCGGCGTGCTCGTGTTCCCTCTGGCGCAGCAGCGCGTTACCGAGTCCGACAAGCGCTACGTAGTTATCGGGATCGTGATTGAGGCCCTGCTGAAACGCTTCGCGCGCCTGCGGGACCTGGCCCCGCTGTAGATAGCTCTCACCCAGCGCGGCGTACGCCTGCGCATTGCCCGGCTGGTTGTCAATAACCCTCTGCAGGAGCTCAGACTGCCGCTCGGCGTCGCCGCTATAGCCCGCCAGCAGCGCACGGTTGAACAGCGCATCTGCGTTGTCCGGCTCGACGTCCAGCACAGCGTCCAGAAGTGACTCGGCGGCGTCGAACTGGCCCGCGGCCAGCAGCAGCCCCGACAGAAGCACGCGTGTCTGAGGCTCATCGGGCTGTTCAAGCCGCGCCTGTTCGTACGCGGCAATGGCGGCCTCGGGATCACCCAGGCTCATGTAGAGACTGATAGCCTGCCAGGCATCCTGCTCGGGATCCTCAAGCTCGGGCACTGCAGCAGCATCGGGGTCTTCTACGATACGTTCTTCAACCGTGGCGCATCCCCACAGCAGAAGGAGAAGGCCGCCCAGCACAGCGGCTATCCACCATGCGCGGCGGCGCTGCTTCAAAGCTTCATGCATATAAGCTGATTCTCACACGCTCAATCGATACCCGTCAATAGCCTCGCGCGTTGCATTTCCGCTGTGCTCCTGCTACAATCGGCGGCATAATGAAAAAGTGGTTGGCACTGCTGCTCGTTCCGGTGCTGTACGCAGGCATCATCGCCCTGCTGGTGCTGCTGCAGTTCTCGGATGACCGGAGTTTCTCACAGCAGTTTGGAGCCCTCAGCCTGCGCGGCCGCCGGGCACTGGCGATAGAAAACGAAGAGCAGCCGATCACCGAACTGCGCCTAGAGTACGGCGGGCTGCATTTCACCTTCAACGCCGAGTCGAGCGTTGCGCTCGATTTTGGGGACGGCGATGAGACGCTGCTGGCGGTTATCGGCTATTCTGAGATCGAGCGTGGCTTTGAGGTCGAACTGGAGGACGAGGTGCGGGTGCAGTTCCTGCTCACCGAGGACGATCATCCCGAACTGCAGATCCGGCCGCTGATTCCCGTCCCACCGCCGGAGGTCCTGGCAATCACCATCCCGTTCAGCACCGCCGGGGGGGCACAGGCAGACCTGCCGGCAGCCGGAGAACCGCTGCCGGTGCAACACAACTCGCGTACCTACCTGTTGGCACCACCACCGAGGTCAACGGTTCAGCAAAGCAGCGTGCGGCTGCCCGCCGACGTTCAGTCACAGACCATCCGCTACACCGCGGTCGAACAGCAGCCCGAAGACGTAGTAGCGCTGTGGTTCTCTGACCGGCAGCTGGCAATCCCGGACCAGGACTACGCGGCGCAACTGCAGGGCTATATCGATCTGAGCTATCGCGGCTGGCGCAGCGGCCGCTTCAATCCCGGCAGCGGAACCTGGCAGATGCGCGAAGGATCCCCCCGGTTTCGCGAGGAAATCCTGACCGCCACGCTTGCCGAGGCCTGGCTCCGCGATCAGTACGGGCAGACGTTTGCTGATATGCGCCGCGCGGCAGACCGGCACGCAGACCAGATCGGTCTGCTCTCGAGTGCCTTCCTGGGCAACCTGCGCCAGATCAAGTTCGAAGTCCAGTCCGAAGACAGCGCCACCAACCAGCGGCTGCTGGCTGCCGCAGAGAACCGTGATCCGGATCTGTTTCGCACCCGGGACCTGATGTCTTTTGCGCTGCACCGCGGCAGCCGCGCACTGGCAAACGCGGTCACCGCGTTTGCCGCCGAGCTCGACTACCGTGATCTGGATCTGTTCCAGACCGTCGGGCTGCTCCACAATGCGTTTATCTCAGATCCGGTTTCCAGCGCGGCCGAGCGGGCTTTTGACAGATTTGACGCCGCGATTGAAGAACGGTTGTTCCCGGAAATCATTCGCATAGACGAGGGTTTCTTCCTGCAGAGCGCATCCGGACAGATCGATACCCGCCTGTCGGTACGCGCCGGAGTAATAATGGAGCACGCCGGGCGCCAACGCAACGACGCCCGTATGATCGACATCGGGCGCAACCTGGTAGTCTCGGCACTGGCGCTATCCGATGACCAGGGCTTCCTGCCGCGGGTGCTGATTGCCACCGCCAGCGGCTTTCAATCCAGCGACGGTGCGATCGGACCCGAAGAGCTCTACGGCTACCTGCACAACAACCCCAACTACCCACGGCTGGTCTCGCTGTATGACCAGGTTGGTGCGGGAACCTGGATATGGACTGCAGCCAATATCTCGGGGATTACGGTCACCGATGAAGAGATCTCGTTTGCGGTGCAGGCGCCGGTCAACCGCACCCACTACCTGATGGTACAGGGGGTGCCGCCGTTTCGCTCAATGGAGCTGTTTGGCCTGGAGTGGCGTAACGACCCATCGTTTGAAGTTTATGCCCGCGGACGTCACTACAATCCGCAGACCCGTTCACTGCTGATCAAGTACAGTGATACCGTTCCCGAGCGGCGCGTGATCCTTAACTACTGACCGCCCGCTGCAGCAGCGCTTCCCACTGCTGGTAGACGCCCGTGTACTGTTCTGCGAGCGCCTGATCCGGCTCGATCACCGCGGTGCGTTGCAGGCCACCGAAGGCGTCCTCCGGCGAGTCATAGATCCCCGCGCCTACGCCGGCACCGCGCGCAGCACCTTCGGCCCCGTCGGTACGGTAGAGGTGCACCTCGGTCCCGGTGACCGTAGCAAAGACCGACTGAAACAGCGGGCTGAGAAACATGTTGGCGTGACCGGCCTTGACGGTATCGATCTTCATGCCCATCGCACGCATGATCTGAACCCCGTAGTTGAGAGCGAAGACAATACCTTCCTGTCCGGCACGCAGCAGGTGCGAACGGTCGTGAATATTGAAATTGAGGCCGTGAATCGACGCGCCGATATCGCGGTTTTCGAGCGTACGCTCGGCGCCGTTGCCGTAGGGAAGAATCCGAACTCCCTCTGCTCCCAGCGCGGCCTGTGCGGCAAGATCGTTCATTGCGGGGTAATCGGCGCCGGCCTTGCCGCTGGGGAAAGCCTCAACGGTGATGCGCTTGAGCCAGCTGTAGAGAATGCCGGTCCCGTTGAGGCACAGCAGTACGCCGTAACGGCCGGCCCGCTGACTATGATTGACGTGCACAAAGGTATTGACGCGCGAGCCGGGATCGTACTGCGGTGTATCCAGAATCCCGTAGACTACGCCTGAGGTACCCGCTGTTGTAGCGGCCTCACCGGGGTTGAGCACACCAAGGCTGAACGCGTTGTTGGGCTGGTCCCCCGCACGATAGGCAACCGGTGTACCAGCGGGCACACCGAGGGTCTCGGCAACCCCGCTCAGCAGTTGGCCCTGCAGCGCGAACGTCGGCCTGATCTCGGGCAGCAGTTCAGGCGCAAAACCGAAGTGCTGCATCAGAAACCGTGCCGGCGCGTCGTCAACAAAATCCCACAGGATTCCCTCCGACAGACCGGACGGCGTGGTGGTGATCTCACCGGTCAGCCGGTAGGCCACGTAGTCACCGGGCAGCATCATCTTGTCAATTCTACCGAACAGCTCGGGCTCGTTCTCCTTAACCCACGCCAGCTTGGCAGCGGTGAAGTTACCCGGAGAGTTCAGCAGACGCTCCAGGCAGCGTTGCGGTCCGAGAGCCTCGTAGGCGCGGTTGCCGTAGGGCACGGCGCGGCTGTCGCACCAGATGATCGATGGCCGCAGCGGTGCACCCTGTTTGTCGAGAAGCACCAGGCCGTGCATCTGGTACGAGATGCCGATGGCGGACACCTCGGCCAGTTGCCGAGCGTATTCAGAGCGCAGCATAGCCGCGCTCTTCTGCACATGCTCCCACCAGACCTCGGGATCCTGCTCTGCCCAGCCGGATTGCGCGGCGTGGATCTTCAATTCACTGTCCGGTGAGGTAGCCGAACCCACCAGCGCACCGGATCCCGCCTCTATCAGGCTGGCCTTTATTGACGAGCTGCCAACATCAAAGCCTAAGAGATAACCGCCCATCGTTTCCTCCAGCAGACCTGGCCGGTCTATGCGTCTATCAGTGCGCTGAGCCTCTGGCGCGTGAATCCAAAATGTTCGGCTACGTCGGCGCCGGGGCCCGAAGCCCCGAAATCCGACAGCACAAACAGGTCATCACGGTCTCGCACAAAGCCTTCCCAGCCCTGTGCAACGCCGAGCTCGGCCACCACGGTGCGGACCGCCGCCGGTACTATCGATTCGCGGAACTCGCGGTCCTGACGCAGGAAGAGCTCGCGCGAAATCATCGATACCACGCGCACCTTGCGTTTGCTCGCAGCGGCCGCTTCCAATGCCAGCGGCACTTCAGAGCCGGTAGCTACCACCACCACCTCGGGGGTACCCGCGCTATCCTGCACAATGTAGGCACCGCGGCGCAGCGTCCTGGTCCACGAAGCATCGGCTTTGTTGTAGACGGTCAGATTCTGGCGGGTGAGCGCCAGCAGGGTTGGCCCCTGGGCGTTCTCCATCGCCATCAGCCACGCTTCAGCGGTCTCCTGGGCGTCTCCCGGGCGCAGGACCGTCATGTTGGGAATGGCGCGCATCGCCGCGAGCTGCTCGATCGGCTGGTGGGTTGGTCCGTCTTCACCGAGAAAGATGGAATCGTGGGTCATGATGTAGATCACCGGCTGCTTCATCAGCGCCGCGAGCCGCATCGCGGGGCGCATGTAGTCGGTGAAAACCAGGAAGGTAGCGCAGAAGGGCCGGAACCCGCCGTGCAGCGAGAGTCCGTTACAGATGGCCCCCATAGCGTGCTCGCGCACCCCGAAGTGCAGGGTGCGCCCGTCACGCCTGCTTCTGGTGAATGACCCGTACTCCGGCATGGCGGTGTTGTTTGACGGGGCCAGGTCGGCGGATCCGCCAACGAGGTTGGGAACCACTTTTGCCAGAGCCTGCAGCACCTGGCCGCTGGCCTTGCGCGTAGCCACTTTGTCCCCGATGGCAAACTCGGGCAGCTCGACACGCTGCAACAGCGATGTTCCGTCCGAGAAGTGCTTGTCCCATTTCTGTTTCAGCTCCGGGTTGGCCTCGGCCCATTCTACAAACTGCTCCTGCCATTCGTCGTGCTCGCGTTTGAGCTTCTCCAGACGGTTCTCGAGGAACTCGGCGGCATCAGGGTGGATAAAGAAGGCGTCATCGTCGCCCAGGCCCAGCGCGCGGCGGGTGGCGAGCACCTCGTCCTCTCCCAGGGCAGCGCCGTGGACTTCATGACTGCCGGCCTTGTTGGGAGAGCCCTTGCCGATGACCGACTTCAGCTTGATCAGCGTGGGCCTGGAGGTTTCCTCTTTGGCCCGCTCGACCAGGCGCTCGATCTCCTTCGGATCGTAGGCATCGCCTGCAAGCACCTGCCAGCCGTAGGCCTCGAAGCGCGCACCGACATCTTCGGTAAAGGCCAGCTCGGTTGAGCCCTCGATGCTGATTCCGTTGTCGTCATAGAAGACTATCAGCTTGCCGAGCCCCAGGTGGCCGGCCAACGAACTCGCCTCGGATGTGATGCCCTCCATCATGCAGCCGTCACCGGCAATTGCGTAGGTGTAGTGATCGATGATGGTGTGTTTCCTGGTGTTGAAGTACTCACCGAGCATCGATTCCGCAATGGCCATTCCCACCGCGTTTGACACGCCCTGACCCAACGGTCCGGTGGTGGTCTCAACGCCGGGGGTGTGCCCGTACTCCGGATGGCCGGGAGTCTTTGAGCCAACCTGGCGAAAGCGCTTGAGGTCATCGATCGAAACGTCGTACCCCGACAGGTGCAGCAGCGAATAGAGAAACATCGAGCCGTGTCCGGCCGAGAGGACAAGCCGGTCACGATTTGGCCAACCAGGATCGTGTGGGTAGTGCGACAGGATCTCTGCGTACAAAACAGCGCCGAGCTCAGCCATTCCCATCGGCATCCCCGGATGTCCGGAATTGGCAGCCTGAACGGCATCCATCGAGAGCGAGCGCACCGATAGCGCAATCGCCTCCAAAGCCTTGCTATTCATTGAACGAATCCTCCAGTGCAAAATCAGTAGTTATCGAGCGGTCCATCATACACGATCGGGAGTTTTTCCGAAAGGGGAGCCGCAGAATTGCAGGGTGCTGGAAACTGGCGCTGATTCCGGCTATGGTATCTGCCATGAAACCTTATACAATTGCTGTCCTGGCCGGGGACGGTATCGGACCGGAAGTCATGCAGCAGGCCGATGCGGTGCTGTCGGCAGTTGAAGATCGATTCGGGCACGCATTTGAACGCCGTGAAGCAGACGTCGGAGGAATTGCGATTGACAATCACGGTCACGCGCTGCCGCAGCAGACCGTCGAGACCTGCCGCAGCGCCGACGCTGTGCTGTTTGGTTCGGTTGGCGGACCAAAGTGGGAGACTCTGCCGCCGGATCAGCAACCCGAGCGGGCGGCACTGCTGCCGCTGCGCAAGATATTCGGCCTGTTTGCCAACCTGCGCCCGGCCATCATCTTCCCGCAGCTGCGCGACTCCTCGCCGCTGAAGCCGTCGGTAATCGGCGACGGCCTCGATGTGCTGGTGGTTCGCGAACTCACCGGCGGAATCTACTTCGGCGAGCCCAAGAGTCGCACCACCGAGCGTGCGGTAGACACCATGGTTTACACGCGTCCCGAGATCGAGCGCATTGCCCACGTGGCCTTCCAGGCGGCCCGCAAGCGCAACGGCCGCGTTACCTCAATCGACAAGGCCAACGTGCTGGCCAACGGGGTGCTGTGGCGCGAAGTGGTGAGCGGCATCGGTGCAGAGTACGGCGATGTCGAGCTTGGCCACATGTACGTTGATAACGCCGCGATGCAGCTGGTGCGCAATCCGCGCCAGTTCGATGTGATCCTGTGCGGTAACATGTTCGGCGACATCCTTTCCGACGAGGCCTCCATGATCACCGGTTCACTGGGGATGCTGCCCAGCGCATCGCTGTCATCCTCCACTATGGGCAGCGCAGCATCACCGGTCTTCGGGCTCTACGAACCGTCCGGCGGGTCAGCCCCCGACATTGCCGGGCGCAATCTGGCCAATCCTATTGCGCAGATTCTGTCGCTGGCGATGCTGTTGAAGTACAGCTTTGGCCTGGACGAGGCCTACGAGGCTATCTTCAACGCCATAACGCGGGTCCTCGACGAGCGGCTGCGTACCGCCGACATCATGTCCGATGGTTGCACCCAGGTAGGAACCGCCGAGCTCGGCGCGTGCATTGCAGCGGCGGTTCGCGATCGCTGAACGGCAAAGCTACGGCGACATGCGCTGCGACAGCGCATCGAGGACCGCCTCGATGCGCAGCCCGGTGGCCTGCAGCAGCACCAGCATGTGGTAGATCAGATCGGCGCTCTCGCTGATGATCTCGCGCTCTGTCCGCGCCAGGATGAGCTCAATGGCCTCCTCACCGGTCTTCTTGCGGATCTTGTCCGGCCCTTCGCGGAACAGGTGGGTGGTGTAGGAGCCTTCCGGCATTGCCGTCTGGCGCTCGGCGATGACCTGCTGCAGGCGCTGCAGCAGCTCTGAGCGGCCCGAATCCGCCGCAGCGGCAGCGGACAACCCGGCACCCGCCTGCCCCTCGCGCGCCGGCGCCGCCCCGCTGTCGACTTCCGCTTTGGTATCGACAACCGCCCGGTAGAACGACTGGCGCTCTACGATCGACACCAGCGGCGCCTCCGGCGGCAACGGCAACAGCCGCGAGGTCTCTGCATCGAGAACCCACAGCACGCCCTGCTCGGTGCTCTTCTGGAAGCCCTTGCGCGAGGTTTCGGCCACCTCGATTGGTTCACCGGCGCTATTGCAGACAACCACCGGTTTTCGATCTACCACGGCAGCTCTCCATCGGGCGAAGGGAACGCTCGCAGGAGCTCCGACAGAATAACAGCGTCTTCGTAGATCGCCTTGCCGGCGATAACCGCCACCACGTTTTTGTGCCGTCGACTGACAAGCTGTTCCACATCGGCAATTGAGCCGACGCCGCCGGAGACTATCACCGGCAGTTGCGAGGCTTCGGCGATCCGGTTGGCACCCTCGATATCGGGACCACTGAGCATGCCGTCGTTGGCGATATTGGTATAAATGATGCCGCAGGCGCCCACCTCGCGGGCACGCCTGGCCAGGGTTACATCTTCTATGCCGGTCTGGCGTTCCCAGCCCTCCACGTACACCATGTGATCGCGGGCATCGATGCCCGCCAGGAAGACGTTACCGTAGTGCGCGCTCCAGCCCTCGACTATCTCGGGGCGACGCGCAAACGTGGTGCCGATGACAAAACGATCGATACCGAGATCCATCAGCTCCTCGATATCATCGTCGGTACGAATGCCGCCACCGAGCTCGAGAGTGCACGGCACCGCCTTGCGAATTTTGCGTATCTTCTTGCGGTTACTCTGCTTGTCACCGCGGGCGGCATCGAGGTCCACAATATGCAGCCGCGTAGCTCCGGCCTGCACAAAGTCCCGTGCCACGGCCACCGGATCTTTTTCATAGACGTCAACCTGATCATAATCACCCTGTGTCAGTCGCACGCAACGCCCACCGAGAATATCGATCGCCGGGATTACCATCATGTGAGTTCTCCTGTTCAGAGCAGTTTCATGAATTGTTGCGCGTATTCTTCCAGGCCCTCAAGAGCCGCCGGATGAATCCGCTGTGTGTGAATCTCAAACGTATCGGTCAGATCACGCACGTCGATCCCTTCCCACGCGGTCCGCCCAACCATGGCGGCGCCAAACGAGGTTGCCTCCTTGAGATCGCTCAGGTAGACCGGCGACTGCGGACGGTAGGCCGCCAGGATGGTGTTGTAGTCGAGGTTATTGCGAAAGCCGCCTTCGATGTAGATCGCGGTCCCCTCGCTGTGACCGATGCGGTCCAGCGCCACCCCGGTCTGGATTACCAGCGAAAGGTTTAACACCGCGAGTGCCACCGGCAGGTCATTGAAGAACTGCGGCACAGCGTGGCCCGAGCCAATCTCATCGAGCGAATAGAATGTGCCGCCCTCGAAGACGCGCGGCTCGGAATCGGGGAACTGTCCGGTTCCCCGCACTACACTGGGGAATATGAACAGCGACTTGTCGCGAATCACGCGCTGATAGAGCGCGTTGTTGAACTCCGGGTAGCTGTCGGCATTGTTCATTTCCAGCAGCAGCTTGGTGTAGACCTCGAATTCCTGACCGCCCATGAGAATTGAGGTCTTGACCGGGGTGCCGAACGCCGAGCGGTTGTAGAATACCGTCTTACCGAGCTCGTCATCCGAGAAGAAAACCTGTTCCATCGGGTGCATGGCAACGCACCAGGTACCGGTGGAGTTGAGCACAAAGTCCTCTTTCATCTTCAACAGGTAGGGCAGCAGGGATGCGTTTGAGTCGTGGATTCCGAGGGTCACGATTGTAGACGGATCGAGTCCGGTCTCGCTGAGCACCTCCGGTCGCAGCGTTCCGAGCACTTCCCACGGTGAACCGACGCGCCGGGGCACCAGGTCACGAATGCCGAGACCGTCGGCAACCGCCGACCAGCTGTCCTTGGCAAAGTCCCACAGAAAGGTGTGGCAGCCGGGGTAGGTGAAGTCCGCGGCCTTCTGGCCGGTAAGCCTGAAGCCGAAGAACTCCGGGAAGAACAGCACCGACGCGGTGCGGGCAAAATCGTCGGGGAACTTCTGCTGCAGGTAGTAGATCGCCTTGCCGGGATTGATCAGCGGTTTGAGCTCGGCGGTAGCCGTCTGCTGCTGCAGCTCGATCCGCGACCCAAACGCTTCGAAGAACGTATCGTGGAAGTCGTCACCGGGATCGTGGGTGTAGTCGAGCGCCGGAACCGTGGGGTTGCCATCCTGATCCACGCAGACAAACGCTGCGCCGTGGGTGGATACCGAGATAACCCGGATAGGGTACTGCGCACCGAATTGCTTCAGTTTCTGCAGCAACCAGCGCTCGATCTCGACTACCGGCTCGGCGGACACGCCGTTCTGTTGCACCGCGGGGAACCGCTGCGAAACCGTATCGATCAGCTTCAGCTGATTATCGTAGATCAGCAGCTTCTTGTTGGTCTTGCCAACGTCAAATACCGCAATAGCGTACTGCATGCTCACTCTCCTGCGCTGACCTGGCTGCGGAAGCGCTCGACTTCCCAGCCCAGAATGAAGTCCGTCTGCTCCTGCGGCAGAGGCGTTGCACCTCCGAAGGCCTCGGCGTACACGGCAATCTGTACCGCATCCAGAAACACGGCCGCGGCGGCATCCATCATGCGAGGATTACGGCCGTTGATAAAGACGCCCAGCCCTTGCACCGCAACAACCGGCGCTACCCGCCCGGCCTCCTGCTGGAAATCAGCCAGGGCCGCACCGATCAGTTTCCTGGCCTCGAAACTGTCATCGCCCAGTTCCAGGAATGGAATCCGATGGCCGGCGTATACGATGTGGTCCGGGCTGAACGCACGCGCCAATGGAGCAAAAGCGCTCTGGGAACGCACCATGCGTGCAACTTCACGGTTGGTGAGAAATACGCTGCGGTACTCCGGTGAACCGGGATCCAGCTCCTGCGCCTGCTTCGAGATCTGATACGCCAGCAGTTCGGCGCGCTGTGCGTCGTAGGGTACATTTGTCAGCTGCGGAAAGCGCGAGACGTGCTGCTTGACCTGCGCCACAATGCGTGCGTGCACCTGGCGCACCTCATCGGCAGTGTCGGCACCAACCACCAACCCGTGATTCTGCAGCAGTAGCAACTGCGGCGGCGCACCGTGCGATTCGCGGTAGGCCTCGACCGCGTTGCCGACAGCCTTTGCCAGAATCAGCCCCGGATTGATGTTGGGAATCCAGGCCGCGTCGTCACCAAATACCCGCTGCGCCGCGGCTTCGGCCTCCGCCGAACAGGTGATACCGTTTATCAGCGGCGGATGGGTGTGGATCACAAAGGTAAACGGCACCAGTTCATGCATCAGCGTTTCAACGCTGGGGCGCCGCTGTTCACCGGCTAAGCGGGCATCCATCAGATCCTGCAGCGCCTCACGCTCGCGCTGCTCGCTGTCCTCGGGATAGTGCTTGCCCAGCACCGCAGCCAGCCTGGAACGGTCCATCTTGACAAAGGTTTCTTCGGAAGCCTCGGCGAGAGTGGTCCCGGACGCCTTAACGTAGAGCGTACCGTCCACTTTGACCGATGTGTTGCCCCCTCCCGCCAGAACCCACTGCGGATTGGCGCCGTAGAATTGCGAAAGTTCAACCAGTTGCTCAAAGCTCAATGCATTACCCTCCGGTCAGTCCATATGGAAGACTTCGCGCAGATTTTTTACGATCGGCGAGTTGTCATCGTTGGTATCCATAATGTCAGCCATGTACTTCCACCACTTCTTGACGATCCGTGCTTTGGGCAGATCGGCGGTAGTATTGTGATCCTTGACCTTCTGCACCGCGAAGAGCGTCAGGCTGTCGGGGTCCAGAAAAATCGAATAGTCCTGCACTCCGGCTGCCTCGAGCTCGCGGACGAGCTCTGGCCAGACCTCATCGTGCCTGCGCTGATACTCCGTTTCAAAGCCGGCTTTCAGTTTCATTGTGAACGCTACCCGCTGCATGTTTTTGCCCCCTCTTCTCGCCGCGATCTCAGCGGCATTATAGCCCACGTTGGCGCTGTCCGTCACGGCCGCAACCACCGCTGCAACGCCTGCTCAACCAAACACGGTTTTCCTGCTGCCCCTGAACATGATAGTATAACGCAGGCGGGCCGCGTCGTGAAGCAAACGCATATCTTCTCTGTCATAGCCGGTGAAACTCCGTTCCTCACGCGTATACAGGGGCTGCACAATTGCGGTAACGACGCTCTGCGTGCGCTCACGGCGGCCGAGATCGAACAGCTGGAGCACCAGTCGAACGTCTGCAGCAACTGGAACACCGTACGCGTCCGCGCCAACTTTGACCCGGCACGCGTGCACCAGAACTACTTTGCCGGCCGAGTAGTACTCGGCGTGTTCAATGCCAGCGCTGAGTCTCCGCACAGCGGTGTTGTGGCCAGCACGCTGATAGACTGCGAGGTAGGCGACAACGCGGTGGTTCATCGATGCCCGCTGATAAGCGGCTACGTTATCGCAGACGGCGCGCTGGTGTGGGCCAGCTCGCTGGTTTTCCGCGGTAGGTCGTGTTTTGGTAACGGGGTGCAGATATCAGCCGGAATTGAGACCGGCGGCCGCGATATGGCGCTGCTGGCCGAACTCGATATGCCGACCGTTGCCGAGGTACTCGGCAACCGCGCAGACCACGCGCTGCAGAGCGCCTACCGCGAAGCCGCAGAGCGCTACAGCGCAGCGTGCAGCGCGGAGAGCGGTTGCGTGGAAGCCGGCGCGCGGATTGAGAACAGCCGCCGGGTGGAGAACAGCTGGATCGGCGCTGCTGCGCGCATCAGCGGCGCCGAGCGGATCAGCAACTGTAGCGTCCTGTCCAGCGCTGATGAGCCGACACACATCGGTGGCGGCGCAATCGTTGAAGACAGCCTGGTCCAGCACGGCGCACGGGTGGACAGCCAGGCGATTGTGCAGCGCTCGCTGATTATGGAGTACGCTACGGTTGAACGCCAGGCAAAGGTGAAGCAGAGCGTTATCGGACCGAATGCCGTACTGGGCGAAGGCGAGATCAGCGCGTCGTGCGTGGGTCCGTTTACCGGGGTGCAACATCAGTCATTGCTGATTGCCGCATTCTGGCCGACCGGCCGCGGTATCCTGGGCGCCGGCGCCAACGTTGGTTCCAACCACACCTCGCGTGTCGCCGACCAGGAAATCTGGCCGGCCGAGGGGATGTTTTTTGGACTGGACTGCGTGATCAAGTTCCCGGCTGAATACCGCAGCGCTGCGTACAGCGTTGTTGCCAGCGGCGTGACCACGCTGCCGCAGCGAGTCAGCTTCCCGTTCTCGCTGATTGTCGAGCCGCACGAGGTTATCGAGGGCGTATCTCC
>SKLB01000168.1 GCA_007123465.1 Spirochaetales bacterium | reverse complement strand
TTGAGGTTGTGACTACCGGGACAGCCAACTGCATGAACCACAAGCCCGGCCACGTCGAGCAAAGCGATCTCGACCGGGTCAGAGAGAATTGCGGCGTGGAGGTCGAGGCGCTGGACTGAGCCGCGGGCAGCCGGTACACACGCACGGCCGCTCAGCGCTTCTGTTCAAGTATCAGTGTCTGCGTCGGCTGATTGCACACCTCGTCGGGGCCAAAGTACTGAATCGCGCCGGGAAAGGTGAAGCTGGTCTTGACCGCCCAGGTGGTGCGCTCGGCTGCAAACGTCTTGAACGGCACTCCGTTGAGCTCTACCAGCGCTTTCCTGATCACCGGCTTCTGCTCGCCGTGGCGCTGTTCCATGTTCATCATCATGGTGATCGGAATGCCGCCGGCAGTCCAGCGGTCGGCAGGCTGCGCCAGGTTGCCCACGCTGGCGATATAGCCGGTCAGCCCGTTGGCAATCAGCACACATGCGGTGTAGCCGAGCGTGTAGCAATAGTCGGCGTCGAAGTTCGACGGAAAGGCGCAGCGGCCTTCGTAGCCGAAGAAGTGGTTCAGGGCGCTGAACTTGCCCGCATAGCTACCGGCCTGCTTCATCGCGTCGAGCTTCTGCTCGACCATCTCCATAAGCAGCTTTTCGGTCTCGATGCGCGAGACCTGGACGTTGCCGTGGGGGTCGCGATCAACCAGCAGTTGAGCCTGGATTCCGTTGGGCAGTGAGTCGAACACGTGCGCCGAATCGGCGTCCAGCTGCTTGCTGATGAACGCACTCTGCTGCTCACTATCCTCCAGAGCGGCAAACTCGTCGGCGTGCTGCGCCAGAATGTCGTTGATGCGGCTGATCAGTTGTCCCATCTCCGGGATGAACTCGATCAACCCTTCGGGAATCAGAGCCACGCCGAAGTTCTCGCCCGCCTCGCTGCGCTTGACCACTACGTCGCTGATTTCAGCAACAATGGCATCGAGAGTCTGACTTCTGGAGGCAACTTCCTCCGAGATAAGGCAGACGTTGGGTTGGGTCTGCAGCGCGCATTCCAGCGCAATATGCGATGCCGAACGGCCCATCAGGCGGATGAAGTGCCAGTATTTCTTGGCCGAGTTGGCGTCGCGTCCAATATTGCCGATCAACTCCGCGTAGGTCTTGGTGGCGGTGTCAAATCCAAAGGAGGCCTGGATGTACTCGTTCTTGAGGTCACCGTCAATTGTCTTGGGAACCCCGATCACCTGGGTCTGCAGCTTGCGCGCCAGGAAGTATTCGGCCAGTACCGCGGCGTTGGTGTTGGAATCGTCACCGCCGATCACCACGATTGCGTCGATCTCACGCTCGCGGCAGGTCTTCGATACCGCTTCAAACTGCGCATCGGTTTCGATCTTGGTGCGGCCGGAGCCGATCATGTCAAATCCGCCGGTGTTGCGATACTCTGCCAGGAACGTCTCGGTGATCTCGATGGTCTGGTTGTCGGTTATGCCCGATGGACCTCCCAGAAATCCCAACAGGGTGGACTGCGGATTGGCTGCCTTCAGCCCATCGAACAGACCCGAGATCACGTTGTGCCCGCCGGGAGCCTGACCGCCGGAAAGTACCACGCCAACGGTGCGCTTGACGCCACTTTGCTCGTTACGGCCTTCAGCGAGCTCGGCAATCGGCTTGCCGTAGCTGTTGGGAAACAGGCGCTTCAGCCCCTCGCGGTCGGACGCGGCCTCGGTAGGATCACCCAGTTTGGCAATCACATTATCGATCGACGTGCGCAATACCGGCGGCAGCTTGGGTACGTACGAGTAACGCGCCACCTGTAATGGAGATTGTCTGCTCATATGGAACTCCTCGGTGGTCAGCATAGCCGCTTCGGCCAGGAATTTCAATAATCGCGCTCAACACAACTCACCGGCGCTGCCGACCACTACCGGGCCGTACTGCCTGACGTTCAGCACGGTTACCGCTTCGGCTCCAAAAACGCGTTCGATTTCGTTGACGTAGCTATCCACGCGCTCCAGCGGAACGTAGGCCTGCATCGTACCGGCAAAACCACCGCCGTGCACTCGGCACGCCCCATCCGGCAGCAACCGCTCACTGAGAGCCAGTGCCAGCGCCAGCTCCTGCCTGTCACCGTGGCCGGGCGCGGTACAGTTCTGCAGCAGCCGCCACGAGGAGCTGCCCGACTGGTTGACAAGCCGCAGAAACGTCTGAAAATCTTCACGACCGAGCGCGGCGATCTGCTGCCGGACTCTCTGATTCTCATCAAAGAAGTGCAGTGCGCGCAGGATAGCACGCTCGTGCAGACTGTGACGCAGCTCGGGCAGTCCACGGATGAAGCTGTCCGGATCAACCAAACCCAGAGCCTCGCGGTCCAGTGCGCGCGCTACCGAACGCATCTCGGCGGGGACCGCTGCATAATCTGCGGTCAGGTCATCGTGACTGGCGCCGCTCTCAACTACCAGCAGCTGAAATCCCGCGCTGCGCGGCGCAAAGCTGAGCGGCGCGATCCGCGGTGCGGCGATATCGGCAAAGTCGATGGCGATTGCGCCGCCGTGAGCACACGCCAGTTGATCCATGAGGCCGCACGGCTTACCGAAATAGTCGTTCTCAGAGCGCTGCGCAATCTGCGCCAGCTCTACCGCAGCAGGCAGCTCACTGTCCGCAGAGGCACATAGCGCTGCGGCCACAAGAACTTCTACTGCGGCAGATGAGCTCAATCCGGAGCCGCGGGCCACCGTACTGTGCATGCAGCAGTCAAAGCCACAGAAGCGGTGCCCGCCACGCGCCAGGCCGGCGGCTACACCACGGACCAGCGCATCCAACCGTCCACGCTCACCGGGTTGCGCCGCAAGATCATTCAGACGAACTGTAAACTCCTCAGCATAACCGGCAGATCGGATCCGGACCGTCTGGTCATCGCGCGGTCGCGCTACCGCGAGCACGTCCAGATCAACCGCCGCTGCGATCACCTGCCCGTGGTTGTGGTCGGTGTGGTTGCCCGCCAGTTCGGTGCGTCCCGGGGCCGAGATCAGCAGCACCCGCTCATCAGCGCGGCCGTAGTGCTGCTCGAAGCGCCGCAGAAGGGCGTCCATACGTTGAGCTGCCTGCACGCGACGCTCTGGTCCGTAGAGTAGTTCCAGCCGCTGCTGCGGCGCCACGCTGTACAAGTCGGTACGGTTATTCATCAGCGGCATCCTCTGCAGAGTGTGCGCTTAGTATAGATGTTTGCACGGGACGATGTCAGCCGGTGCTGAAGTGCGGTTCCTCGGATTGACCCCCAGCCCAACTCTCAATACGATGGAACAAGCATGCCATTCCACCTCATGAAGAACTGCCTGCAGTACTACGACTGGGGCTCCGTCAGCGCTATTCCGCGCCTGCTTGGAGTCGAGAACCCTACCGGCCGGCCGATTGCCGAGCTGTGGATGGGGGCGCACCCTGACGGCCCGTCTCAAGTGGACTACAAAGGTGATGAGATAAGTTTGACGCAGCTGCTGGCTCAGGATCCGGTTTCGATGCTGGGTGAGGCGGCAGCGCAGCGCTTTGGCGGCGAGCTTCCGTTCCTGTTAAAAGTGCTGGCCGCGGATACCGCACTTTCGATTCAGGTCCATCCGGCAAAGAAAGATGCTGCGGCCGGCTTCGAGCGCGAGAACCTGGCAGAAATCGAGCTCGATGATCCGCAGCGCAACTACAGAGATCCCAACCACAAGCCCGAGCTGCTGTGCGCCATCGAGGAGTTCTGGGGGCTGTGCGGGTTTCGCTCGCTGGAGCAGATCCGCAGTGAATTTGCCGAGCCCGAAATGAAGCTGTTAGCCGCTGATCCGCTGCGCGATGCGCTGCAATCGAGCGACAACCATGCGGCAGCCGTACCTGCGTTTCTGGAAGCGCTTCTGAAGCGCTCGCGCGAGCAGGCGGGGCAGTTGATCGCCGCCGGGTTGCGACTGTCGCAGCGTCACAACGCGGCGCTTGGCGCCAAATCGTCTGCTGCGCTGCGGCCGCCCGAAACGCGTTACCGCTGGTTGGGAACTCTGGCGTCTCAGTTTCCAGCTGACCCCGGCGTCCTGGCTCCGCTGTTCATGCAGCTGTTCCGGCTCCTGCCCGGGCAGGCGCTGTTTCTGCAGCCCGGGACGCTGCACGCCTACCTGCACGGCTGCGGTGTTGAACTGATGGCCAATTCGAACAACGTCTTGCGTGGCGGCCTTACGCGCAAGCGGATCGATCTGCCTGAGCTGCTGTGGGTAGTAGACGCGGCCACTCCGGGTCCGCTACTGCTAGACAATCTGGAACCGCAGACTCTGCGCGGCAGCAGTGGTGAGCCTGTTGGCAGCAGCTGGCGCTACGTTACGGCTACCGCCGAGTTCTCTCTGGAGCGCCTGCTGATAGAGAGTGATGAGTCTGCGCTGCGTCAGCGTGGCCCGCAGCCGGAGATTGCCTTCTGCAGTGCCGGGCGTGCGCGCTTCAGCTCGTCGCGCGGCTTGCAGACCATCAGCCGCGGTGACTCGATATTCATTACTGCAACCGAGACCGAGTACACGATTGCCGGACCCGGCGAGATATACCTGGCAACGGTGGGGCTGTAATGCGCATCTGGGTGGACGCAGACTCGTGTCCGGCGCGAGTGCGCGAGATTATCTGCAAGGCGGCTCAGCGGCGCGGTGTGGCTGCGATCTTTGTGGCCAATCGCGAGATACCGATTGCTTCGGGCAGGCAGCTGCATTCGGTAGTGGTGCCTGCAGAAGACCAGAGCGCCGACGTCTATCTCATGACACACGCAGACAGCGGTGATCTTGCGGTAACGCGCGACATCCCGCTTGCCGCGGAACTGGTTGAACGCGGTCTTCTGGTACTCAATGATCGCGGCGAGGTCTTCAGCGCGGAGAACGTACGCGAGCGGCTCTCGATTCGCGATCACATGTATCAGCTGCGTTCGAACGGTATTGCAACCCGCGAGACCGCGGCCTTCGGCAAGCGCGAGATCTTCGCGTTTGCTAACGCATTCGATCGCGCGCTGACGCAGCTGTTGCAGTCCGCACGCAGCAGAACTGAATAAGTTGCAACGTGGCGCACTCATTAGTATTGTCTATACAACAGGGGAAATAGCGATGAAAGCAACCAGAGTTACAGAGGGGATCTACCGCCTGTCGGCAAACGTCAGCAATATTCTGTTTGAGGGTATGTGGCCGGTACCAAACGGGGTGGCCATGAACTCGTATATCGTCAAGGGCGACAAGTGCGCTATCATCGACGGGGTCTGCGCCTGGGACGGAGTTCCCGAAACGCTGCTGGCACAGCTCAATGAGCTCGATATCGACGTTAAGGATCTCGACTACGTGATCATCAACCATATGGAACCAGACCACTCCGGCTGGCTCGATGCGTTTCGCAATGTGCGTGAAGATTTTACCATCTACACCAGTGAGCGTGCCAAACCGCTGCTCGATGCGTTCTATCGCATCACCGATAACATCAAACTGGTGAAGTCAGGCGATACACTCGATCTGGGCGACGGCCGTATACTGGCGTTTGAAGAGATTCCAAACGTCCATTGGCCGGAGACGATGGCAACCTTCGACACCAAGTCGGGAACGCTTTTCCCGTGCGACGCCTTCGGCTCGTTTGGAGCAGTCGACAACGACGCCCCGTACGACGATACGCTGCAGGAAGAGCAGATCGAATTCTTTGAGCGCGAAATGGAGCGCTACTACTCCAACATCGTGACGTCGTTCTCTGCGGCAACCCAGAAGGCGGTCGAGAAGGTCAAAGCACTCCCGGTCAAGATTATTGCGCCGGGCCACGGAATTGTGTGGCGCCATGAGCCCGACCGCGTTATCCGCAGTTATACTCGCCTGGCCGGCTATAGCAAAGGGCCCGGACGCGCTGAGATTACGGTGCTGTGGGGCAGCATGTACGGTATGACCGAACTGGCCGTGCAACCGGTGATCGAGGCGATTGAGTCTCAAAGGGTCAAGACCCGCGTGCATCGCGTTCCTGAGAGTCACATCGGCTATATACTCGATTCGGTATTGCAGTCTTCGGGGGTGGTGCTGGCAATGCCAACCTATGAATACAAGATGTTTCCGCCGATGGCGGCCGTCCTCGATGAGATCGGCAAGAAGAAGATCTTGAACCGCAAAGCGTTGCGCCTGGGATCGTTCGGCTGGTCCGGCGGCGCCCAGAAAGAGCTCGACGAGATCGTCGAGCGCAACAAGATGAAGTGGGACTTCCTGGAGCCGGTAGAGTTCAAGGGCCGTCCGACGGAGCAAGACATCGCCTTGATCAGACAGCGCGGTATCGAGCTGGCACGCTCCGTCAAGGCGTGGGCACTCGCTGACGACGTGGCGTAGCAGTTGCCCGCCATGCTCACAGGCGTGCGGCAGATGTGCGCTCGACTCTCAGAAGTCGGCGCTTTTTACCGCGCGTGGAAACGGAATCACATCGCGAATATTCTGCATGCCGGTGGCGTACTGAATCAGGCGTTCAAAGCCCAGCCCAAAACCGGAGTGCGGCACGCTGCCAAAACGACGCAGATCAAGGTACCACCAGTAGTCCTCACGGTTTAGTCCGGATTCCGTAATCCGTTGCTCCAGGGTCTCGAGGTTGGCTTCGCGTTCGCTGCCGCCGATGATTTCGCCCAACCGCGGTACCAGCACGTCCATACCACGCACGGTCTTGCCGTCATCATTGAGCTTCATATAGAACGCCTTGATCTCTTTGGGGTAATCGGTAACGATCACCGGCCCGCGGTAGACCTCTTCGGTGAGGAACTTCTCGTGCTCAGACTGCAGGTCAACACCCCACGACACCGGGTACTCAAAGCTGCGCCCCGACGAGGAGAGCGCTTCCACGGCTTCGCTGTAGCTGATGCGCTGGAACGACCGGTCAATCACCAGCTGCAGGTTCTCCAGCAGCCCCGGCTGAACGCGGCTGTCGAAGAATGCCATATCTTCGCCGCAGCCATGCAGAAGATCCAACAGCAGGTATTTCAGGAACTCTTCTGCCAGGTCCATATTGCAATCGATATCGCAGAAAGCAACCTCAGGCTCTATCATCCAGAACTCGGCCAGGTGGCGCGTAGTGTTTGAGTTCTCCGCGCGGAAGGTCGGACCGAAGGTGTAGACCCGCTCGAGCGCGCACGCGTAGATCTCGGCGTTCAGCTGCCCGCTTACGGTGAGATATGCAGGGCGGCCGAAGAAGTCCTTGCCGAAGTCAACCGCACCGTGCTCGTTCCTGGGCGGCGCATCCGGCGCCAGTGTTGTAACGCGGAACATCTCGCCGGCTCCCTCGGCGTCGCTGGCGGTGATGATCGGGGTATGGAGATAGAGAAACTGCCGCTCCTGGAAGAAGCGGTGGATGGCAAAGCTGAGTTGGTTCCTGACCCGCGCTATCGCGCCAAAGGTATTGGTCCGCGGGCGCAGGTGAGCGATCTCGCGCAGGTATTCGAACGAATGGCGTTTCTTCTGCAGCGGGTAGAGCTCGGCCGGAGATTGCCCCACCACTGTCAGCCCGGTCCCGTGTATTTCGACGCTCTGACCTTTGGCCGGAGACTCTTCGAGGGTCCCGCGCACCATGACGCTGGCGCCGGTCTGCGCCCTGGCTAACTCGGCGGCTACGTCTGGCGCTGGATTCTCGAATACCACCTGGACGTTCGACAAACACGAACCGTCATTGAGTTCAAAGAACACCAGGTGCTTGGAATCGCGCTTGGTGCGTACCCACCCGCGTGCTGACAGCGGCTGACCGCCCGGACTCAGTGCCAATACATCACGCACGCGGAATACTGCTTCGTGATTGCTGTTCTGACTCATGGTGCTCCATGGGTATCACAATTGGCGTTTGAAGTAAAGTCAGCGCTGACGCAGGTGACTGCGATGTTGCGCTGAGACCGAGTCGATTGCCTTTGACAACCGTCCTGACGCGCGGTAGACTTGCAGCCCATGGGCGCAACAATCCAGGTGTTTGGCCGCAAGAAGTGCCGTGACACGCAGAAGGCCGAGCGCTTCTTCAAAGACCGCAGCGTAGCGTATCAGTTCGTAGACCTCAACATCAAACCAATGAGCCCCGGAGAGCTGAAGTCGGTAGTGGCCGTGATCGATGCTGAGAAGCTGATTGATAGCGATTCGGCGGCGTACAAGCAGCGCGGCATGGCGTGGATGCAGTACGACCCGCAGCAGGAGCTTGCTGAATACCCCCAGCTGATGCGTACTCCGGTGGTCCGCTGCGGCAAAGATGCAACCGTGGGCTTCGATCCTGACGGCTGGTCGCGGCTGGCGGCAGGAAGGTAGACGTGCGCGCCTTCGTTGACTCCGAGGTCGGGCGGTTGCGCCGCGTCATCGTGCACACCCCGGGCCCGGAGATCGAGACGATGACTCCCCGGACCGCCCAGGAGGTACTCTACAATGACATCATCCCGATGTCCGAGATGCGAAGTGAACACGGCCGCCTGCGTGATCTGCTGGCGCTGTTGGCCGATGTGCATGAACTGCGCGACCTGCTGGCACACGCGCTGGACCACGCCGAAACTCGCCGGCGGTTGATCGAACGGCTGCTGCCGCAGGGCGCCCGTGAGCGCAGGCGCGCTGAACTGGAACTTCTGGATGGCGGACCGCTGGCAGACCTGGTGATCGGCGGCCTTCCGCCGCGACGCGACACTCTGAGCGGATTCCTGTCACAGCGGCTGTTCGACTTTCCTCCGCTGCCCAATCTCTATTTCATGCGCGACGGGGCGGCGGTAATCCGGGACCGTGTAGTGTGCTCTTCTATGGCGCACAACGTGCGTGCAAATGAAGCCGCACTGGTGCGTACGCTGTTCGAGGCCGACGGACCAATAGCTAACGGCGGTATCTTCTCGTTTAACGGGGCTACTATCGAGGGTGGCGACGTAGTGGTGCTTCGTTCCAACATTCTGGCGTTGGGCGTCTCAAAGCGTACCACAAGCAGCGCGGTGGATCAGCTGGCGCAGGGCATGAAACAGTGCTTTCACGAGCGGCCGCTACACATTTTCGCCGTTCTTCTGCCGGCCGAGCGCTACGCGATACATCTCGATATGGTGTTTACCGCAATCGACCGTGACCTGGCGCTGGTTTACGGGCCGGCAATAGTCGAGCGAGACCGCTTCGCAGTTGTTGCCATCACAATCGGAACCGATGACAGCGTTGACATTCGCTACGTGGATGATCTGCTGTCCGGGCTGCGGCGGGCCGGACTATCAATGGAGCCGGTGTTGTGCGGCGCAGGCAAGCCGATAGTGCAGGAACGCGAGCAGTGGTTATCGGGCACCAACGTGCTGGCTGTTGCTCCGGGGGTGATAATTGCCCACGATTGCAACGATACTACCCTGGAAGCGCTCTCGTCGGCGGGTTTTTGCGTGCACCCGGTTGAGGGTTTTCTCAACGGTAGCGAGCAGCTGGCTTTCGATCGCCGTACAGCGATTACCATTCCCGGTACCGAGCTGGCGCGCGGCGGCGGCGGGGTACGCTGCATGACGCTGCCGATCGAGCGCGATCCGCTGTAATGCCTGCGGTAGAACGCGGTGCAGCCGGCGGTGTTGCAGCTGAAAACGGCTTTCCGCTATAGTGAAGTATTATGCAGAGTGAACCCGCTTCGATACGCACCAGTGACCTGAGGATTGCGTCATTCACACCGCTGATAGCACCGGCCGAGTTGAAATCTCAGGTTCAGATGTCCAGCGCTTCAATGGAAACGGTTGTGCGGGCCCGTCAAGTGGTAGAGAAGATCATCACTAAGCAGGACGTTCGCTTGCTCGCCATCGTCGGGCCGTGCTCGATACACGACCGCGATGCCGCGCTGGAGTACGCCGGCCGGCTGGCAGCGCTGCGCCGCGAGATCGATGACAGCATCTTTGTGGTGATGCGCGTCTACTTTGAGAAGCCTCGCACGCGGCTTGGGTGGCGTGGGTTGATCCTCGATCCCGAAATGGATGGTTCTTACGATATCCAGGAGGGTTTGTGCCGCGCGCGCTCGATCATGAGCGACATAACCGCTATGGGAGTCCCGGTAGGTTCGGAGCTGCTCGATCCGATTGTGCCGCAGTACATCGATGATCTGGTGTCCTGGGCGGCGATCGGAGCCCGCACCACAGAGTCGCAGACCCACCGCGAGATGGCCAGCGGGCTGTCGATGCCGGTTGGTTTCAAGAACGGTACCGACGGTTCGATCGAGACCGCGGTCAACGCGCTCTCGTCCTCGCTCTCGCCGCACAGTTTCATCGGTATCGATCAGAACGGCCGAACCTGCGTGGTCAATACAACCGGAAATCCTGTTGGGCACGCCATCCTGCGCGGCGGACGCAACGGGCCCAACTACCACGAGGAAGACGTGGAAGAAGCGTGCGAGCGCATGGCCGCAGCTGCTATCGGCCCTGCGGTGGTGATCGATTGCAGTCACGGGAACTCGCGTAAGGACCACACCCGCCAGCACAAAGTCCTGCGCTCGGTAGTGCGCCAGCGCATCGAGGGACGGAACGAAATCATCGGTTTCATGCTCGAGAGCAATATCCATCCCGGCCGTCAGGAGGTCGGCAAGGAGGCAGGCCGGCTGCGGTACGGTGTGTCGATCACCGACGCCTGTATCGGATGGGAGGAGACAGCAGATCTGTTGCGCTGGGCAGATGTGCGGCTCAAGGCGGGTAGCGTATGAGCAGCGTTGCAGATAAGGCGAGCCAGGCCAAGAACGCTTCGTTTCTGCTGGCGGCTCTGCCACGCGATGTCAAAGACCGCGCTCTGGCGGCGATAGCGCAGGCGTTGCGGAGTCGGCGCTCCGAGATCGAGACCGCCAATGCTGCAGATATGCAGCGTGCCGAAGAGGCCGGCGTTGCGGCGCCGCTGGTGAAGCGGCTGGCATTTTCCGGCAGCAAGGTCGAGCAGAGCGCTGTTGGGGTCCAGAGTGTAGCCGCACTCGAAGACCCCACCGGGCGCACGCTGGCGGCGCGTGAACTCGACGCTGGACTGGAGCTGTACCAGGTCACCGTTCCGCTCGGCGTGGTCGGAATGGTGTTCGAATCGCGCCCCGACGCCCTGGTGCAGATTTCGTCTCTATGTCTCAAGAGTGGTAACGCCGTTCTGCTCAAGGGCGGTGCAGAAGCGGCCGAGACCAACCGGGTGTTGTTCCAGATCATCGCAGATGCCACCGGTGACGCCGGCATCCCCAACGGTTGGATCGCGCTGCTGGAGAGCCGTGAAGATGTGCGCGCAATGCTGGCACTGTCGGATTCAATCGACCTGATCATCCCGCGCGGGTCCAACGAGTTTGTGCGCTTCATCATGGATAACACCTCGATCCCGGTGTTGGGCCACGCGGACGGAGTCTGCCACGTCTACATTGACCGCAGCGCCGATCTGCAGCAGGCGGTTGCTATAGCCGCTGACTCAAAGACTCAATACGTGGCGGTGTGTAACGCAGCTGAGACGCTGCTGGTACACGCCGATGTAGCGCAAGCGTTTCTGCCGCAACTGGCTGCGGCTATGCCGCAGGTTGTTCTGCGCGGCTGCGAGCGTACGCGTGCGATTGTGCCGCGTGCGGAGTCCGCGGCCGAGTCGGACTGGAGTGCCGAGTATCTCGACCTGGTGCTGGCTGTCAGGGTGGTGGATAGCTTCGATGCCGCGGTGGCGCACATCAACCGCTACGGTTCGCACCATACCGACGCTATTGTGACAGCCGAGCGCCAGGACGCCGAGCGTTTCATGGCGCTGGTGGATTCGGCCAACGTGATGTGGAACTGCAGCACGCGGTTCTCAGACGGATTCCGCTACGGGCTGGGTGCCGAAGTTGGTATTTCTACCGCAAAGATTCACTCCCGAGGTCCGGTGGGTCTGGAGGGTCTGGTCATATATCAATGGCGTCTGTTTGGTTCGGGGCAGGTGGTCGCTGATTACTCCGGCCCCCATGCGCGCGGTTTCAGCCACCGCCCGCTGCGTTAGCTGCGGCTGCAGGGGTCGCCTGGATGCGCGATTTTTCGAGCTGTCGCCGTGTTGTCGTCAAGATCGGTACCAATGTGCTGTCCCGTGATGAGCAGCTGGATCGTGAGTTTGTCGCGGCGATTGCCGCCGACATCGCAGCGGTGCGCGCTGAGCAGCGCCAGGTGCTGATAGTCACTTCGGGGGCAATCGGAATGGGCGCGCACGAAATAGGTGTTGCTCCGCCTATCAGCACGGTCCCCATGCGCCAGGCGTGTGCGGCGATCGGCCAGCCGCTGCTGATGAATACGTACCGTAACGCTTTTGCCGCGCACGGTGTCACGGTGTCTCAGGTCCTGCTGACCCGCGAGGTGCTCAATAACCGGCGCAGTTATCTCAATCTGAGGAACGCGGTCGAAACCCTGCTGAGCCTTGGGGTCCTGCCGGTGATGAACGAGAACGACAGCGTCTCCACCGCCGAGATCGGCTCCACCTTTGGCGATAACGATCAACTGAGCGCCCTGGTGGCCAGCAAGGTTGACGCCGATCTTCTTATCATGCTCAGCGATATCGACGCGCTGTACACCAGCGATCCGCGGCGTCACAGTGGCGCAATTCCGCTGCGCACCGTCAGCGCGCTTACCGATGAGGTGCTCTCTTCCGCCGGCGGCGCGGGAAGCAGTTTTGCTACCGGCGGCATGCGCACCAAACTCACCGCGGTATCAATTGCCGAGCGTGCCGGCTGCCGCGTGGTTCTGGCGCACGGCCGCGAAGAAAACGTAATAGTGCGGCTACTTGAGGGCCAGGAACTCGGCACGCTCTTTCTGGCCCGCGACCGCCTGTCCAACCGCGAGCGCTGGATTCTGAACTCGGCTGCCGCAGGGCGCGTGGTTGTAGACCAGGGAGCCTACAACGCAATCCGTAAGCGAAACAGCCTGCTGCCGACCGGTGTGGTGGAAGTAGTTGGAGCGTTTAACAGCGGCGCGGTCATCGATTTGTGCGTCGCCGACAGCCCAGCGGTACGCGCCAGGTTGGTTACCGGCCTCGGCAGCAGTGATCTGCTCGCAGTCATGGGTCACCACTCCTCAGAGATTGCGTCGATCCTTGGTCCTGGGAAAAAGGAGATAGTAGCGCGTCCCGAGGAAATTGTCTTCGTCGACTGAGAGAGCAGACGCGGTGGCAGTTATTATAGATTGGTTGCGGAGTTAGTTCTGGCCGCGCGAAACTCCTCCAGATCAACCGAGCCGTCCTCAATTGCCCGCTCGATATACCACGGGATGAGGTCCCAGTTCTCTTGGTGCGGTAGTAAGATCCAGGCACCGAGGTCAAAGTCTGCGTCGACTTGGTCCTTGCTCTTTCCGCTGTAGTGAAGCGCCGAGTACGTGGCAAAGAGCACGTTGTCGGTGCTCAGGACGTGATGCGAGGTGTTGCGGTAACGCGCATACTGCTGGGTGTAGCGCACGATATCAACCGCCGACAAATCGGTTTCGACGTAACGCAGAACACGATTGATCAGCGAATAGAGTGTGCCGACATCGCGCAGCCCGAGGGCGGCAACTTCGGCGCGGATAGCATCAGCGATGTCCTGCTGACGGCGGGCTCGGCCAAAATCGGTTGTGGTTGCGCGTGAGCGGGCCACACGCAACGCAGCTACGCCGTCCAGTTGATGCTCGCCCGGCGGGTAATAGAGGGTGCCCCAGACGCCGTCATCCCTGACACGGTACGTTGGGTCAACCAGCTCCTCATCCAGGGTCACCGTAATGCCGCCGAGAATGTTTATCACGTCGATGAAGGCGTACATGTCGATCTTCACGTAGTGGTCAACCGAAAGGCCGGTGATACGACCGATCTCGGTTGCCATGCGTTCAACGCCAAATCGCTGACCGATCGCGTTTATCCGCGCACCGCGGTAGAAGAGGTCGCGCGGGATGCTGAAGAAATGGATCTTCTGTTGCCTGGACTCCACGTGCGCCAGCATGATGGTGTCGGCAACGCCCTCGTTGGCACCCAGCAGCAGAACCGTCAGGCCGCTCCGGTCGCTGGACTCGAAATCGGCAGTTACCGATGGTGGTATGGACATTTCTGATGAGCTCGATGAGACCCCACCTGACAGACGCCGCAGCGACATAATCGGGACGTCGCCTTCATCGATGATCCAGATGTCCCCGGTTGTTCGTTGGATGCCGAACGCCCCAACATGGTTTGCTGCACCGCGATAGATATCGTAATAGACAAAGTGCGCAGTCTCGCGCGACGTTTCGTCGACCCGCAGTCCGCGTGCCGCCAGTAGTGACTGGAAGCCGTTGTCGGCAAACATCTGCTCGAGTTCGATTCTGCTGCGATGGATCAGTACCTCTTCTTCAGAGATAGCCTTGATCTGCTGCAGCGCGTTCAGCAGAACTTCGTGCGCTTCCTCGATTTCCGCGATTGTGCGCTGGTTGATCGAGAGCTGGCCACTTTCCAGGCTGAGGCTCAAATCAACGCTCTGGGACAAGTCGGCAGAACTGAAGCGCACCCGTTCAAGCGGCTGGTTGCCACGACTGCGGCTGACCCCGAGGTTGCGCTGTTCCACAATGGCGCGGACGTCGCTCTGTTCGGGTACCGAACGTACGTATTCGATCTTGGGTTCGAGCTGCGCGATGTGGCGCTCGAGCGTTGCGCTCTGAGTTGAGAGAAACGCCGCAGAGACCGGACCAAACTGCGGTTCACGCACCGACTGCCCATGAACCGCACTGATGTCGATAGCGTCGGGTTCAACGGTGAGGGTGAAGTAGCGGCTGTTGTTGCGGGTGAGAAAGATCTGATCACCATCCGTCTGATCCACGGTGAGTCCGGCCGCGGCTGCAGCTTCCTGAAAGCGCGCATTCTCGAGCAGTGCTTCGCGCCGTTGCGCCTGCTGTCTGCGGTTCTCTGCACCAATCAGCACGTCTACCGCGCGGAAGAACGCGATTGGATCGCGCGGAGAGACGGTTTGCTCGGGGTGCGCCTGACCGGGATCCCGCTCTTCGCTGAAGTGGGTGCGGCCGTGGGCGCCGCCGGCCGATAACGCATTCTGCAGCGACTCGACTACATCCGCAGTGGTACGGACTTCATCGATGATCCGGGTCTGAAGCTGATCGTATCGTCGCGCCAGGCGTGCAAACCGCACCTCACGCGCGATGGTCAGGCCCAGCAGCAGGGCAACGAGAAAACCGATAGCAACGTAGCGCGCAAGTGTATGTCTGTTCCGCATAGTGTCTCAACTGTACCGCTGGAGTGTAGCAAAGAGTCGCTTCACAAGGCAACACCTGGTCCGGCTGTGGCCGTGAGGATGCCTGGTCCTGACACAGTTGCGCGGTCGGTTGACAGGCCGAGTCCTGCGCGATAGTCTCGGTCCTCTGATGGACAACGATGCAACCCGGCCGATGCACGTTGGGTTCAAGGGCCTGGTGGTCTCGTGCGTTATCGGTGTACGGGAAACGGAGCGGCTGCGCCAACAGGATGTCGTACTCGACGTAGATTTGCGCTACGATGCGGCCGGCGCAATTGCGTCTGACTCGCTGGATTACGCACTCGACTACTCGGCGGTGGCGCGCTGGTGCAGCGCGTGCCTGCGCGACACGAGCTTTCTACTGCTCGAGCGTGCCTGCGCTGCGTTGGCCGATGGCCTGTTTGACAATTTTCCTGCTGCTACCGAAGTCACGGTCATACTGCGAAAGCCCGCGGCGCTGGCAGACGGAGATTTTTCGTACGCTTCGCTGCAGCGGTTGCGATGAACAGGCGCAATAGACAGACGCAATCAAGAGCGGACGGTATACTATTGACTTTTCGGACGGGCGCCCGCTATCTTTCAGTTATACATAAGGAGAACCATAATGGCAGCTGTTTCCAAGAACGCACGGCGCGGTGATGCTCAGGATCTGCTATCGCGCTGGGGCGGTAAGATTATCATGAAGTCGGTGTTTGAGAAGGGTAAGATTCGTCACTACGCGGTCTGCGAAAAGACCGGCAATCAGAGTAGACGTCCCAAGGACCTGATGTAGCAGCACAAGCGATGATCCTTTCCGGTGAATACATCCGTGGGCGTCTGGGAACGGACATCATCATCGATCCTTTTCGTGAGGATCAGCTTAATCCCAACAGCTACAACCTCACTCTGCACAACGAGTTGATTGTCTACGACGATCGGGAACTCGACATGGCGCGCGATAACCGCTGTTCGCAGCTGAGTATCCCCGCTGAAGGGCTGCTGCTGCAGCCGGCGCGGCTCTATCTGGGACGTACCGTCGAGTTCACCGAGACGCGCAACTACGTGCCGATGCTCGAGGGACGCTCATCAATCGGGCGCCTGGGGCTGTTTGTGCACATTACCGCTGGTTTTGGCGATGTGGGCTTCTGCG
>SKLB01000001.1 GCA_007123465.1 Spirochaetales bacterium | reverse complement strand
GGCTGCCAGGCCGAACTCTCGACAAACAGGTACCAGATCTGAACCCCCTCGTAGAGCGAGATCCCCGACAGCGCCATATTGTCCTCTTCAAATAGCTCGATAGCGGCCTGGACGCGGTCTCCACTGAACATATCGTAGGCAAAACGCCACTGCTGAACCTGCCATGGCATATCGACTAACAGCAGGTAGAACGCGTCTTCGGTGCGCGAGAGGTCAGTCGGAAACCAGCCGTCGGCGAGCAGAGTGTTGAGCTCCTCTTCCACCGCCTGCATGTCATCACCCAGCAAGCGCACCAGGCGCGCGCGGCCCGGGGTAAGACCGATGCGCTCTGCAAACGGGCGGTCGACGTAGAGAACAGAGATACCGCTACCCTCGGCCACTTCCAGGCCCGTGGGGACGTAGTTGTCTGCCACGCGTTCATCGATTGCGTCTTGCGCCTCGGCCATGTCTTCGGAGTACTGGGCGATCACCCACGAGTCGCGCGCCTCGGCGGCCAGCAGCGGCACGATGAGCAGAAATAACAGGAAAGCGATGCGTTGTGTCATAATGCTACTAGGCTAACACAGATCGCAAAACTTTTCCAAGCAAATATCGGCTGCAATTCAATCAGCAGCACGGTTTGGGCTGTTATAAGGGGCATACCAGATCTTCCAAGGAGGGAGACATGAACAGTCTGAACTCGATTCTCGTTGAAGGGAATCTCACCCGTGACCCGCTGCTGGCGCAGACGCCCAAGGGCACTCCGGTGTGTAACTTCTCGGTTGCATCCAACCGCTTCTATCGCAACAATGAGGAGTTGCAGAAGGAGGTCTCGTTCTTTGACGTCGAGGTGTGGTCCAAACTGGCCGAACGCTGCGCGGACACGCTCAAGAAGGGGCGCGGAGTGCGCGTGGTGGGACGGCTCAAGCAGGACCGCTGGACCGACGGCGAGGGCAAGAATCACGCGCGGATCAAGATTGTCGGAGAGCACGTTGAGTTCCGCCCGGTGTTCAGCAAGCCGGAAGCCGCACTGGAGCAGAACGAGACAGAGGAACTGCTGCCGGAGCCCGAATACGAGGAGGGCAGGGTGCCGGAGCCGGCAGAAATTCCGTTTTAGGAGTAAGAGAGCGTGGGGCGCAGCGCGTTGAATTTTGTGCGGTTCTGGCTTGACGCTGGACCGACAATGTCGGTATTATTGCACATCATGGTGAAGGAGCTGCATAAAGATACAGCCCATACCGCTTCTGCATGGTGGCGAACCCTCGGGGTCTGACGGGTTCGTCTTGTCGCAGGCCCTGTAGTGTTACGGGGTGCTGCTGTTGTTGTCAAAAGCCGCGCCTTCCAGCGCGGCTTTTTTTGTGACCGCAAGCATTTGCGGTAAGGAGATCGATCTGATATGGCGCATCGTAGTGACGGAATCATCAAGATCCTGCCCGGAGAACGCTACACCCCGTACGCGCTGGCCAAGAAACTGCAGGCGGCCGCCATTCTGGAGTCATCATCGTACCAGAAGGGGCGCGAGCGCTATTCTATTCTGATGGTAGACGAAGCGTTCCGCCTGGAACAGCGCGCCGACCGCGTGCTGATGATTGCCGACGGCAAACGTTACCGCATCAAGAGCGCCGGCCGGGATATTCTGGACGTGCTGCGTTACTTTGCCGATCAGCACACGCCGCCGCACCAGGACTTTCCGTTTCCCTCCGGTGGCATAGGCTACCTCTCGTACGAATTTGCCGCACGCTGCGACAGCATCAGTTTCCGCGCCAAGGCCGACCCGCTGCAGCTGCCCGATGCGGCGTTTATCTTTGGCCACGTGTTCCTGGTATTTGATCACTATACCGACCTGCTCTACCTGATTGGACTGAACTACAAGCAGCATCAGGTTGACCTGCAGCGCGCGGTGACCGACGTTGAGCGGCGCATCACCGACCTCAACTTCAACTACCTGCAGGATGAAACGGTGGACTACCCGGCGTCTATCGAGGCCGAACACGCCGAACGCGAGCAGTTTCTCTCCGGCGTGGAGTCGGTCAAGCGCGAGATCATTGCCGGCAACCTGCTGCAGGGGGTGCTGTCGCGCCGGTTGCGCATCTCTACGGCTATGCCGGCCATCGAGGCTTACCGCCGTCTGCGTACGGCCAACCCTTCGCCCTATCTGTTCTACGTTGACTTTGGCAGCTATCAGATCTTTGGCTCCTCACCGGAGGTGCACGTCAAGGTCAGGGACAGCGAGGTGCGTATGCGCCCGATTGCCGGCACCCGCCGCCGCGGTGCAGACCGTGCTGAGGATCAGCGCCTGGAGGCCGAGCTTCTGGCAGACCCCAAGGAGCGCGCCGAGCACCTGATGCTGGTTGACCTGGCGCGCAATGACCTGGGCCGCGTCTGCGAGGCCGGCAGCGTGGTGGTGCACAAGTACATGACAGTCCAGCGCTTTTCGCACGTGATGCACATTGTCTCCCAGGTGCGCGGGCAGCTTTCATCCGGGCGCAGCGGGGAGGACGCGGTGCGCGCCACCTTTCCGGCCGGTACCGTTTCCGGCGCGCCCAAGATCCGTGCGATTGAGGTGATCGACGCGCTGGAGCGCCAGCCGCGGCGCTTCTACGCCGGGCTGGTGGGCTACCTGGAGCCCGGGGGCAACCTGGACACCTGCATCACCATCCGCAGTGCGCTCAAACAGGGCGCTACGCTGGTGCTGCAGGCCGGCGCCGGGGTTGTGTACGATTCCGTGCCCGAGCGCGAGTACGAAGAAACCGGGGAGAAACTGCGTGCACTGGCGCACGCGGTAGGAGTGGAGGTTTAACGATGATTCTGTTGCTGGATAACTACGATTCGTTTACTCATAATCTGTACCAGTATATGTCCGAGATCACTACCGAGCCGATCGAGGTGATCCGCAATGACGCGGTCACACTGGACCAGGTTGGCCTCATGAAGCCACAGCGCATTGTGATCTCGCCGGGTCCGGGGCGTCCCGAAGAGGCCGGAATATCGGTAGCGCTGATCGAGCGCTTTGCCGGCAAGATTCCTATCCTGGGGGTCTGCCTGGGCCACCAGGCTATCGGCTACGCTTACGGAGCCTCGATTGTACAGGCCAGGAACATCGTGCACGGCAAGGTAGAGCCGATGCAGCTGGACGGACGCGGACTGTTCCGCTCGATTGACTCTCCGGCGCTGTTCACGCGCTACCACTCTCTGGTGATAGACGAGCAGACGCTGCCGGCCGAGCTGGAGATTACCGCCCGCAGCGCTGACGGTGAGATCATGGGCGTGCGCCACCGCGACTACCTGCTGGAAGGGGTTCAGTTTCATCCCGAGTCTATTGCCAGCGAGTCCGGCAAGAAGTTGCTGGCCAACTTTCTGCACTATCTGCGCGAACCGTTTGTGGCGCGCGAGCTTCTGACGCGCGTGATAGCCGGTGAGCAGTTGGGACGCCGCGAGGCGGCCAATTTTATGGAGGAAGTCACCGAGGGCAACCTCAGCCCGGCCCAGATTGCCGGTTTCCTGGTGGCGATCAACGCCCGCGGCATCAGCTCTGAGGAGATTACCGGCTGTGCGTCGGTGCTGCAGCGCAAGCGCGTGCCGGTAACAACGGAGCGGCCGGTGCTGGATACCTGCGGCACCGGCGGCGACGGACTGGGCACCTTTAACATATCTTCCATGGCGGCGCTGGTGGCCGCGGCCTGTGGTGCGGTGGTTGCCAAGCACGGTAACCGCGCGGTCAGTTCACACAGCGGTAGTGCGGACTTTTACCGCGAGCTGGGTATAGCGGTGGATCTGTCGCGCGAGCAGGCCGAAGCGCTGATAGCGCAACACGGATTTGCCTTTCTGTTTGCACCGCTTTTCCACGGCGCCATGAAGCACGCCGCGGTGCCGCGCCGCGAGTTGGGAATCAAGACAATCTTCAACCTGCTGGGTCCGCTGGTCAATCCCGCCGGTGCGCAGTATCAGATAATCGGCGTCTACGACCGCGCCTTCTGCCGGCCGGTTGCCGAGGCAGCGGTAGCGTTGGGGACGCAGCGCGGGATGGTTGTGCACGGTTTGGACGGAATAGACGAGCTATCGGTCTCCGCCCCCAGTCTGGTGGTGCGCTTTGACCACAGCGGCATCATCGCCGAAGAGGAGCTGGATCCCGTCACGCTGGGTATAACCGGGTACCGCCTTGAAGATCTGAGTGGTGGAGACGCCCAGGCCAACGCGGCCATGGCGCGCGAGATGCTGGCCGGCGGCGGCCGTGCTGCTGTGCGTGATGCGGTGCTCTTGAACGCCGCCGCCGCGCTGGAGGTCTACGGTGTTGCTGACAGCATCGCCGCGGGCCTCGCGCTGGCGCGCGAGGCCCTGGCATCCGGCGCCGTGGCCGCCAAAGTGGAGGCTATTATCGAGGCCGGACACGGCGCTGCGCCGGCCGCCGAGGCCGGCGCGCGGAGTGCCTCGTGAGCCGCGCCGACATCCTGCAGCAGATCTGCCGCCGCCGTCGTGAGCGCGTGGCTGCAGAAGGCCCCACGCTGGGCGTTGCTGTGCCGCCGCAGCGCGGTACACCGATTGTACCGTTTGCGCGAGCGCCGGCGGTAATCTGCGAAATCAAGCGCCGCTCGCCCTCGCGCGGCGACATCCGCGCCGACGTCAACCCGGTGGCCGCAGCCGTGGCCTACCAGCAGAGCGGGGTGCGCTCGGTCTCGGTTCTGACCGAGCACGACCACTTCGGCGGATCGCTGGCCGATCTGATGGCGGTCAAACAGGCGGCGCCGCAGCTGGCTCTGCTGCGCAAGGACTTTCTGCTGACGCGGGAGGACATCGATGTAGCCTACCGCGCCGGGGCGGACGCGGTGCTGCTGATTGTTGCGGCGCTGGAGGATGCCGAGCTGGCGGCGCTGCACGAAGCCGCGGTTGAACTGGGGATGCAGGCGTTGGTGGAGGTTCACAGCCGCGACGAGCTGCAGCGCGCGGCGCGCCTGGCACCGCCGCTTG
>SKLB01000135.1 GCA_007123465.1 Spirochaetales bacterium | reverse complement strand
TCGCAGGCCGGATTGGGACAGAACTCGGGGGCGGTGATGGTTGTGGTGGTGCACAAAGGCGGACCTCTGCACCAATACACAGCCTCCGCGGTTCTGCTGCTTCAAAATGCCCGCGAAAAAAAACAATTTTGGCACCAGTCAAGAAAGTCTGCCGAGATCGTTGCCGCCAGTCTGCTTGCCGGTGAAATTTCTCTGGCAGCCTCTCTGGTGGCCGGTGACTTTGTTTCGGCACACGAAACGTATGGCAGAAACCGGCCGGACGAAACGTAGCTAAACTCATCTCCGCGCGCACGTGCAGAACGGCGGTCGAGGGAAAGCCAGATGAGCAGGAAACCGCCACCCATTACGCTACGCTCTTTCAGCCGCGACAGCCATTTCAACGCGATGCCGCAACTTCCGCCAATCACCGTCTGAACGCAGGCCTGGTCCCGGATCAGACTCACGATTCAAACGCAGTCAGCGGGTCACGCTGCCTTACAACGCAAAGCCAGTGCCCGGACTAAACTTGACCGCTCCTTCTGGTGGGTGTTAGTATTGCGCGTGTAACTTGACGGGGCAACACAAGCAGAAAGGAGAAGACCAAAATGAAAGTAGGATGTTTTGCGTTGATCGATCCCTTTACGGTTCTGGAACATCAATTGGAGCGTATCGCGGGGCGGGGGTTCAAATACGCCGATGTGACGGATACCCAGGACGGGTCGAGCATCGGCAGTAAGGTATTCCACGCCGTGGCCAGTCTGGACGCCAATCCCTACGATATCAAGCGGCTGTTTGAGCGCTACGGGCTGACCATCACCAGCTATTGCGCCCACGCCAACATCCTGGATGCTGCCGCCCCCTGGCGCTACGGGACCTCGCAAATCATCAAGGCGGTTCGCGCGGCGGCGACGATGGGGGTGGAGCATGTAATTACCACCGAGGGCGATCCGGAAACGCCATTTGGAAAAGGTCTTACGGAAAGTGAAGTCCTCTTCTCGTTTCGGGAGAAACTGTACGAGCCGTTACGGGTGGCCGCCGATCACGGCGTCTCGATCTTGCTGGAGCCTCACGGTCCCTACACGGACTCCGTAGACTTCATGGAGCGGATCCTGGACGCCTGTAACGCCGACAACCTCGGCATCAATCTCGACACGGGCAACCTATGGCTGGGAGGCGGAGATCCCATTGAGATGGTTGAACGGCTTGGCGATCGCATCGGCCACGTCCACTGGAAAGACCTGCCCGCCGAAATGGAGCCCGAACGCGGCACCAAATTCGGCGTCGGGATGGCCACCATCGCCTTGGGCGAGGGCGCCGTGGATATCAAGGGAACGGTCGAGGCGCTCATGGCCAAGGGCTTTGATGGCTATACGACCCTCGAGGTCGCGGGAGACGAGGCGGTTCAGAAGAGCTACGACTATCTCAAAACCTTGGGGGTGGAGTGAGTGCGTCAGTTCAGCACTGCCCACGCACGCTTGAACCTCTTGCATATGGCCTCCTGTTGCTGACATAACGATCTGCGCCGGCGGACGCACAGTTGCTGCCCACCGCTCCGAGCAGCAGATTTGGCAGTGGAGTGTATCAGCGGGAGGCGGACGATGAGCGAAAAGATCGACCGGCGCAGCTTTCTGAAGCAGGGGCTGTTGTGCGCCGGTCTGCTGGCCGGCGCAGGCTATGGCCTCTTCCCGGCGGTCAAATCGTGGGGGCAGAGCTCCGCCGCGAGCGTACCGCGACGGCGGCTGGGCGCAACCGGGGAGGAAGTCAGCATTATCGGCCTTGGGGGCGCAATTGCGGTTGCGCGGGAGCGCGGGCGCGCGGCGGAGATTGTGGATCGGGCGCTCGATCTGGGGATAAACTACATCGACACCGCGGCGCAGTACGGTCCGAGCGAAGCCAACATCGGCAGCGTGATGCGCCACCGACGCGGCCAGGCGTTTCTGGCGGGCAAGAGTCACAATCGCAGCTATGACGGGACCATGCGCCTGTTTGAGCGCTCGCTCAGCCGGCTGCAGACCGATTACCTCGATCTCTACCAGCTGCACGCAATCGACTCTCAGCAGGCACTCGATGAGGTCAGCGCAGACAACGGAGCGCTCGCGGCGATGCGCAGCCTCAAGGAGCAGAAGGCGGTGCGCTACCTTGGGATCACCGGCCACAAGAACGCGCGGTTCTTTGGGCAGGCTCTCGAGCGCTACCCGTTTGACAGTGTGCTGCTGGCGCTCAACTGCGCTGATCGCCACTACGACTCGATGATTGAACACGCTCTGCCGGCAGCGCGGGCGCGCGGCATGGGGATTGCGGCGATGAAGGTTGCCGCCTACGACGGGCGCATCTTTCGCGAGGACGGGATCCGGACCATGGAGGAAGCGCTCGGCTACGTGCTCTCGCACCCGATCCACACCGCGGTTGTCGGCGTATCTTCGGTAGAAGAGCTGGAGCAGAACGCCGCGATTGCGCACAGTTTCAGCCGCTTCGCACCCGACAGGATGCGCGAGCTCGAGCAGCGCACAGCGCACTATCAGCGGAATGTGAACTTCTTCAAGCACCAGTGGTAGCCCGCCGGCGAACGCCATCAAGACTGATCGGGGCCACGGTCATGTGGCGAACTCCAGCTCCAGACCGCAACTTTGTCAAGCAAAGAGACAAAGCTTCAGCAACCTCGCCGAAAATCGACCTCTTTTTGACCGATCACTGCGATTTCTCCCGAATTCGGCATTTAGTTTCAATATTTATTGTAAAAAGACGTGACCCCGTGTAGACTGCTTTATCGTGGTACAGTCAACGTCGGCACATCTTTCGGCTCGCGAAGCCACTCGAGCGCGGGTGTACAAACTCCTCGTTGGGCAGCAGGTTGTATCCCGACCCCAACTCGCGGATGCAACCGGATTAAGCCGTGCCACCATCGCGGTGGTCATCGAGGATATGGTCCGAAAGCGCCTCGTATGCGAAGTCGGTGCCGGCGACAGTCGTGGCGGCCGACCTCCCATGTTGCTGCGGCAGAACGAATCGGCCGCGTATGCGATTGGTGCGAGTCTCTACGATTATCGATGGCACGTCGTCGCAATAGACCTCGCCGGTATTGTAATTGATCGCGAACAGGTGGATTTGGCAACGCCCGATGCCGAGGCTGCCGTAACCGGACTCGGTGACGGAATCGAACGATTGCGCCAACGCCTTGACCCGCAGCGGATGCTGCCGCTGATTGGAATCGGTCCGCCCGGCCTCGTTGACGTCTCCAGTCATGTCGTCAAGAGTGCAGCCGATCTCGGGTGGCGTGATGTTCCCATCGGTGAACGCATTACGGAGCGGACCGGCGTTCCCTGTGCGGTGGTCAACCGGAGCAAGGCTGGAGCCCTGGCAGCGTACTGGCACATCGCTCGCCGAACGGTTGATCATCTGATTTTCATCTCGATCGGGACCGGCGTCTCTGCCGGCATCGTTCAGCAGGGGCGGCTGTTACTGGGGGCCAACTCCTCGGCCGGTGAACTCGGGCACATAACCATCTTGCCGGATGGGCCGCGCTGCGAATGCGGGAATCACGGCTGCCTGCAGGAACTGATTTCGGAGCGTGCTATCGCCTCCGGTGCACGCGCCGCACTGCGAAGAAATCCCGACAGCGTGCTGGTAGAGACGTGCGGCCATCACCCCGACACCCTGACCGCGCTCCAGGTCCTCGACGCCGCCGAACGAGGTGACGCTGTTGCACTCTCCGTAGTTGAGACCATCTCCGGATACCTCACGGTCGCGGTAGCCAACCTGATCAACCTGTTCAACCCTCAACTCATCATTCTCGGCGGCCCGGTTGCCGAGCGGAGCCCACGGCTTGTTGCATCGGTCGCCCGTTCGGTTGGTGATCGTGCGATGGCGTATCCCCTTTCGGTGGCGCGTATCGTCGGCAACGAACTCGGCCCTGAGGCCGGCGCCGTCGGCACCGCCGTACTTGTGCTGGAGAACGCCCCCCGCCTCATCCTGCAGCTCCCCATCTACCGCTGATTGTTCTTGACAGACCCAGGAACCCGGGGGGGGGCCGCCCTAATGCGGATCGGGCGCAGCCCAGTGCGAGATAAAGGTTTCAAGCAGGTTACCCCGTGTGATCGGCAGCAAGAGGTGCGATGGAAAGTCTTCGTTGTGGTAGAGGGTAATGCGCGCTGGAACCTGGCGTCGGATGTGACCGCGCGCGGCGGTCGGTTCGAACTCGTGGGCCGGTTCGTCATCGGTGGAACGAATTCTCAGGCCGATGCGTGATCCGGCGCGGAACAGAGATCCTACGGGCGCCACCGGAATATTGAACTCGTATATCTCTCCGGGGACCAGCGGATCGCGGTGGTCATGATTGTGATACGGACGCCACGGCTTCGACCGACCGGGATCGATGGCGCGCTGTGATCCGCGCAGGTAGCCACGCGACAGGATGCGCTCGTTGTGCTCGCTGTCCCTTTCAACCAGCGTGACAAAGAACAGCGCTTCATCGTCCGTTGTCGAGGCAAACAGATTCAATACCACATCACCGATTACTTCGGTCTGCTCGACCAGGTGCGCGGTCCAGAACTCGATAGCGCCCCGTCCCCACGGTGAATCATCGTAGGAACTCTGTCCCTCGTTGGGCCAGTGTTCGCGTTCAAAAAGATAGCCTTTCTCGTGCAGGTAGAACGGTGTCCATCGGGTCTCCGGCAAGGGGTACGAGTCGGTCTCACGCCAGTCATCGGTGCCGTTGACAAATATCCGGATCGGCGCTTCGTCCATGATGCCGGTAATGCGCCCTTTCAGCCAGTGATCAAACCAGCGCAGCGAGAGATAGGCCAGCTGGTACATCGGCCTGTCGAGATGCATCGGTCCGATATGCATCATCTTGGGCGCCGAGATACTCTCCCAACTGCGAAACGCCGCCGGCAGATGCAGACCGTAATGGTCCCAGCAACACCCCAGATAACACGGAACCTTGATCGAGCTGTAGTCGACCACGCGCTCGCGCCAGTAGGGGCCGAACTGAGGATTCAGCAGGAAATCCACCACCAGCGAGTTTCCGTCGAGCTCGGGATTCTGCAGACATTCCAGCAGCGCCGGTTCGGAGTTGATCTCCTCATCCTCCAGCAGCCGTTCGATCGCCTGCAGGTATTTCTCTTGCCCCAGCTGCTCGAGCGAATAGTTGTACGGCCGCGAGCGCAGGCTCTTGCACCAGCGCGCCTGCCATTCAAATCCGAGAATCCCGCCGTGATAGTAGTTGTCACGGTACTGGTCCGTCGAGGCGCACGGCGCAAAAACAGCCTTCAGATGCGGCGGCGGCGGGTCAAGCGCGGCAACATAGAGCGAGAGGAATGCGAAGTACGAAATACCGAGCATCCCCACGTTGCCGTCACACCACGGCTGGCCGGCAGCCCACTCGATAAGGTCGTATCCGTCCTGAACTTCGCGTGGTCCGGTCAGCTGAAACTCTCCCTCGGAGCTTCCCGTTCCGCGCACGTTTGCCACCAGGTGAATGTAGCCGCGTCTGGCGTAAAAGTTGGGATCTCCCGACTCCAGCGAGGCGTTGCCCTTCTCGCGGCCGCTGCCCTTTTTCAGCCTGCCGCTGGGAATCATGTCCCGCGGCAGAAGTGGCGCGGTCTGACCCCGCTTGTCATAAGGATGAAGCCCCAGCAGAACCGGAAACCTGCCGTCGCAATCCGGCCGCCAGATGTCGGCGTTCAGGTGCACACCGTCGGACATCGGTATCATCAGCTCGCGTTCTACTATGACCCGGTGTTTTCGCTCGGAAGTCTGCCAGTTCGGCCCAAACATCGCTCGCCCTCCTCTGCAGGATCTCGACCTAGACGTCGGTCACGTACCCGCTTTCGAACGAACGGATCGTGGCCTCGATAACCCGTGTTGCCGCCAGAGCGTGCTCCGCGGGCGCAGGATCGGCGGCGCCGTCAATGATCGTGCGCAGAAACGCGTCGATCCGATGCTCCACGGTCAGATTGAAATCGTATTCCGACTGCCCCACGTGGCGGGTGTAGTTGCTCGGGATCCACACTTCGGCCTGCTCGCAATCGTGGCGGTAGCAGGTCAGCCCGGCGGTTACGTTCTCCAGCACCAGGCGCGCCTTTGTGCCACCAACCTCGACGCGCTCCATCGGGTGCAGGTTGGACATATCGTAGCTGCCGATGAGAGTGCCGACTGCGCCGCTCTTGAACGTCATTCCGACCGCGCAGTTGGAATAGTAGGTACGGCCGGCCGGTTTGGAAAGAAAACCATGAACCTTTGCGATATCACCGGCGAGGTAACGCAGCATATCGAACGAATGACCGTGAAGCGATCGCAGGTGGAAATACTCGCTTACTTCGGCGGCTACCGCTATCGTCAACCACATAGTGACAAAGCAGATCTCGCCCACCTCGCCGCGATCGATGTACTCGCGTGCTTTCTGCGCAACCCGTGCGAAACGATGATTGAAGCTGGCCCCAAGGTGCAGGCGCTTGCGCTCCGCGGCTTCGATCATCGTTTCGATGTCGGCACCGTTGCCGGACATCGGTTTCTCGCACAGTACGTGCGCTCCCGCTGCCAGCGCTGCCAGCACTGTTTCCAGGTGGTGTGCCGCATCGGTACAGATGCTGACAACATCCGGCCGCGCTGTTTCCAGCATCTGTCCCAGGTTGGTGAAACTCTCAACGCCGGTGAGAGAGGCAACCGACTGCGCGCGTTGGCCGTCGACGTCGCAGATGCCGACAAGCCGGGCCCGCGGGTGGCGAAAGTATCCGTTGGCGTGAATGCCGCCCATTCGTCCGGCGCCGATCACTGCCGCCTTGAGCATCGCATCCATCTTACGCCGCGACTGCGGTACTAAGACCCCGTCGCTGCTGCCTTGCCTCAAGATAGACCATCAGCAGACCCACGGCCAGGAATACGTAGCCAACTATGGTGACCGGAATGCTCGGAAAGATGAGGGCTGCACCGGCCACCAGGAACACCATCCTCTTCACCGTCGTCAGCTTCAGTAGCAGGTACCCCTGCGTCGCAGCGCCAAACGCTACGGCTCCAATTGCAAACGTCACCACGGTGAATAGAATTTCCGACACAGACCCACGCATCAACAGGGCCGGTCGATAGACAAACACGTACGGGATCACGAAGCCGATACCCCCGAGCTTGAGTGACTCGATGGCCGTGGGCAGTATCCTGGCTTTTGATATGCCAACTGATGCATAGACTGCAGTGCAGATGGGTGGCGTGATGATTGCCATCATGCCAAACCAGAACACGAACAGATGCGCCGTCATCGGTTCAACCCCCATACGGACCATAGCCGGAGCAATGGTGATGGCGACAATGATATATGCGGGCGTTGCCGGTATACCCATTCCCAGGAAGATGGTGGCAACCGTAGTGATCGCCAACAAGCGAAACAACGAGTCACCCGCGATTAATGCAACTCGGCTGGAGAAGGCCAGCCCCAGTCCGGTCAGCGAAACCACCGCAAGGACAATACCTGCTACTGCGCAGGCTGCGATCACCATCCGCGCGTTCATTGCCGCCGAGTGCAACGCGTCGAGGTAGGTCTTGGGGATCCGCTTTACGCCTGCGACTGGTACCACCAGGGACAGCGCCAGCATCGCTGTTATTCCCGTCATGGCGGAAAAGGTGGGAGTGGAACGGCGAATAACAAGCATGTAGATAATGATCAACAGTACTAGTACAAAATGCCAGCCTTCTTTGAGCACTTTGAATGCATTTGGACACTGATCGGCGGGTAATCCGACCTTTCCGTTGCGTGCGGCGTGAAAATCGAGCATCCAGAAGACTGTCCAGAAAAACAGAAGTGCCGGGATCAGCGCTGCGATGATAACTTCGCGGTAGGTGCTACCGATAAATTCGGGGATCAGGAACGCCGCGGCTGCCATCATCGGCGGGAGCATTGGCCCTCCGGTCGAGGCGACGCATTCTATGGCGCCGGCAACGTGCGGCTTGTACCCCTGCCGTATCATCATGGGGATGGTAATCGATCCCGTTGCCACCACATTCCCGGTACCGGTACCACTGATCGTTCCAAAGAGCGCACTGGCTACCACTGCAACTTTGGCAATTCCACCACGAACACGCCCAACCATGGACATCGAAATGTTGATCAGGAAATCACCGCCACCGGTTGCGTCCATTAAGCTTCCAAAAAGAATGAAGAGATAGACGAACGAAGCAGAGACTCCGAGCGCCATACCCCACAGCCCTTCGGTGGACATCGTAAGCTGCGCGATGATACGGGGGATCCCGTAGCCGCGGTGAGCAAAGAGCCCGGGAATCAGGTTGCCGAACATCGCGTAGGCCAGGAACGCGACTCCAATGCCGGTCAGTACCAGGCCCAGCGTGCGGCGAGCGATCTCCAGTACAATCAGCACAGTGATAATCCCCACCACCAGATCCATCTGCGTGGGAAGTCCGGAACGCTGCGCGATTGGAACGTAGTTCAGATAATAGTAGAGCCCGGCCAGAAGCGCGGCGCCCGCACACGCGAAATCAATGATCGAAGACCACAAGCGACGAGGCGAAACCAGCGGCACGCTGAGAAAAATCACCGCCGAACCCATCGCTAAGTGCAGGGCACGGAGCGAGAATGAAGGAAGCCGTAAAAAGAGAAAAAAGAGTTGGAAAAGGGAGAAAAAGACAGTCAGGGCGTACAACGCGTGGCGAAACGCGCGGTCATAAGTTGATGGACTCATAGTGCGATCTCTTCCTCGGCCAGAACCGGAGGACTCGGGCAGCCGAAAACCGGCTTACCCGAGTCGTTCACGATCCATGGAATTGATATGACGACCCGAAAGGATTATTGGATTATGCCGGCCTCACGGTAGTACTGCAAGGCCCCTTCATGAAACGGTATGGGAAGACCTTGCTCGTAGAAGATCTGGATGTTTTCTTCGCTGACGTATTCTGCGGCAAATGCGTGAAACTCTTCGATTTCCTCCCGATGCTCGATCATCGCTTTGCTGACACGATAGACCAGATCGTCGGAGAGGTCACCACGCACCGCCGTCAAGGTAGTAAACGCTACTCCGGTCATATCTTCGGTGATCGCGTTAAACGTGCCGCGCGGGATTGTGACCACAGGGTACAGTGGCAACTCCTGTCGGCTGCGTTGAACTATCTCTTGAGTCGGAAACGGCGAGACAAAGCGGATTCGGGTTGTGGCTTCCAGTTCCGACACCACCGGGTAAGGGCTGCCTGCAGATACGATGGTAGTGCCCATGGCTTCTACCAAACCGTCGCGCAACGCATCGGCCGCGTCGGTGTACGAGAGATAATCGGAGATGTAGTCACCCCTTTCGAGCCCGTGGAGCGAAAACACTGCCTCCCACATCACCACCCCGGACGATCCGGCCGGTCCGAAACTCACACGTCTGCCGCGCAGGTCATCGATACTGTGAATGTCGGAGTCGGCGCGTACGATCAAGAGCTGATTGTACAACACCCCCGGGCCAAGAATACGAAGGTGATCGGCTCCCTGGTTGGCGTAGGCGTCATACAACGCGTCCAGGGTGACTACACCTACGTCGGTTTGCTTGGCCGCCAGGAGGGACACGTTCTCCACGCCGCCGCCGGTGGACTCTGCGCTGGCGCGCACATTGGGAACATGGTCTTCAACCACTTTGGCTATGCCCGCGGCCACCGGATAAAAAGAGCCGCCGGTGGGGCCACCGGATATGCCGAGGAACGCTTCCTGTTCTTCCCTCTGCCCCCCTGCAAATGAGGGAACAATCAAGAGAGTGGCAAGAACAATAACAAACAGTAGATTTCGAATTCTCATAACGTGGACTCCTTTGACTTCTATACTTGACCAGCAATATTCTGGGCCCAAACCGGAACTTTGTCAATCAAAAAGACAAAGTTTTAGCAATCCCGCTGATAAGCGACCTCTTCTCGCGCACGTATTCCGAACACTGCCGAACTCGGTATTCAGTTTCAATATTTATTGTCAAAAGGCGTGTCCCCGTGTAGACTCGTGGACACGATTGGTGCGTGTTGAGAAGAGTGAAACGTACAACCGCTCAGAAATCTTCGTAACGATGCCCTGAGGAGTTCGTCAACTATGTCCAAACCGACCGATATACTCCTGAAGAACGTTGAAACCGCGACACAACGAATTGACTATCGGGTTCCCATGAAGTTTGGTGGGCGCGTTGTTGTTGATGTCGAACTGCTGGAAGTCACGGTCGACGTCGAGACGCGCGACGGACGTCGCGGTCGAGGCTACGGTTCCATGACGATGGGCAATGCCTGGGCATGGCCTACGCAGACATCCACAGGTGACCAGACTCTGGCAGCCATGATTCGGCTCGGTGAGCGCCTGGCGGCCGCGGCCAATGAGTACTCTGAAGCCGGACATCCATTGGAAATCACCCAGGACTTGACCGCCGGCCAGCAAGCCGCTGCCGACCGGACGGTCGCCGAACTGGATATCGTTGAACCGATGCCGAGACTGGCACAATTGGTCGCAGCCAGTCCGCTGGAAGCCGCAATCCACGACGCATACGGAGTGGCGCTCGCCCGGAACTCGTACAACGTACTCGGAGCGGACTTCGCCAATCGTGACCTGGCGGCACACCTGACCGACGAGTTCTCCGGCGAGTATCTCGACCGCTACACGCTGCGCCAACCGAAGCCAGGAATGGCTCTGTATCACCTGGTTGGTGCGTTAGACCCGCTCAGCGAGAACGAGCTGCTCAATCCCGTCCGCGACGGACTTCCTGAGACCCTGGAACAGTGGATCCCGGCGGACGGTCTCACCCATCTGAAGATCAAGCTTGCCGGCGATGACTTGAAGTGGGATGTCACCAGGGTAGTTGAGATCGAGCGGGTAACCGACGGCGCCCAGAGACAGCGTGGCTGTGAACAATGGTGGTACTCGTTGGATTTCAACGAGAAGTGCGCCAGCGTCGACTACGTGCTGGAGTTCCTGCAGCGGCTGCAGGAGCAATCCCCGGCGGCGTTCGCTCGCGTACAATACATCGAACAACCGACTCACCGCGATTTGCGCGCCAACCCCGAAAACCGTATGCACGCGGCGGCCAGAATCAAACCGGTGGTCATCGACGAATCGCTGGTGAACCTGGAGAGTCTGCTGCTGGCGAGAGAGCAAGGCTACTCGGGGGTAGCGCTGAAAGCGTGCAAGGGACATACGGAAGCATTATTGATGGGTGCCGCCGCTCAGAAGTACCAATTATTCCTGTGCGTTCAGGACCTGACCTGCATCGGGCGCAGTTTCCTGCATTCGGCCTCTTTAGCAGCCCGCATTCCCACTGTCGCGGCCATCGAAGGTAACGGACGGCAATACTGTCCCGCGGGAAATCTCGGCTGGGAGGAGCGTTTCCCGGGCATGTTTCACATCACGGACGGGACGGTTCGCACCGGCGAGCTGAACTCCTACGGCCTGGGGTTCTGATTGCGCCTCTCTTCGTTGGTTGGAGAGTCTTTGGTTGACAAGCGGGCTGCCTGCGCGTCAACTCGCTGTGTTGTGCGACGGACTGAATTACCGGGAGGTGAAAAAAATGAGGGTTTCTGAAGAACTGAAGCAACGGGGGCTTGTCTTGCCGGCTCCTCCGGCGCGTGGTGGAGTCTACACCCCGGTCAAGCAGGTGGGTAACCTGCTGTTTGTTTCCGGCCAGGGGCCGATCCTCGACGGCGTGCCAAAGTACACAGGCAAAGTTGGCGCAGAACGAAGTGTCCAAGAGGGGCAGGAGGCGGCGCGCATCTGTATCCTCAATACGTTGGCTCTGGTTGAGCAGCACATCGGTGACCTGGACAGAGTCAAGAATGTGGTCAAGCTGCTGGGCCTGGTGAACAGCGCCGACGGATTCAACCGCCAGCCGGAAGTGATCAATGGCGCATCGCAGTTGCTGGTCGACCTGTTTGGGGATCGCGGCTGGCACGCCCGCTCGGCGATCGGCGCCAACGAGTTGCCGGGTGACATAACCGTCGAGATCGAGAGCATCTTCGAGATCTGATGTCTGATCGAGATCGATCGTCCAACGGTTGCGGGCTGAAGGACCGGGTGCAGTTCGAGGCCGAGACGCCCCTGGTAGACGCAGCGTCGGAGGCGGTTCTCTCGGCCCTGAACGATATCGGCCGCGGCTGAATCCGCACCCTGCTCCTGCGATCGGGCACCGCAGGTATCATGGGTACACTCCAAGATGAACCTGCACCGCTCGCAGGCAGGCATGGCGGGTATCTTCATCCGTGAGCTGATTTACTACCTTCTTGATCCGGTCCTGGGAGATCGTCCGGATTTGATGTGCCAGAATTATCGAGGTCCGCTCGAGCCCGGAGACCTCCGCCGGAAGAAGGACTTCGTTCAGATAGACCCGTCGTCCCGGCCGCAGCGTGGTAATGGGCAGCACGGTCACCACCTCCATCGCCTGGTTGAACGCATCGTCACTGAGAATGAGCGCCGAACGGTTCCTTGCCTGTTCGCGTCCCACAACCGGGTCAAGATAGACAAACACGATGTTCCATCGCGACGCGCTCATCGGTCGTTTCGCGGATATTTTCTCGTATTGCAGCCCGTCGGAGTTCGGCAAGATGGCGCTCCAGAGCAATCTGCACAAACTCACTCATGGTTCGCGCTTTGCCTGAATCAACCGCCTGCCGGACCGCCTGCAGCACCTCAGCGTCAAGCTGGTAAGTTACCTTCTGTTTCACAGGTACAAAATGCCATACGGATATATGGCCTTCAAGCCTCTTCTGGATTGCAGCCCGGTATCTTCTCCGCACCCCCAGGGTGGAAGCAATCTGAGTCGTCTCCCGCAGATCACCGTCTGAACGCAGCTTTCGACGTCGTAGTCAGCAGATCTCAGCGACGCTAACGTTCTGCGATGTGGGACACTGGCACGATGTAGACGTGCTGTGTGTATGCCGGTCCAAACGGAAACATCATCGGCTCTCCTTCAGGCTGGTCAACCGTCCTTGCCCGATCTCCCTGGAATTCTCTGTGCTAGGCTACACTTGCCCGTTGGCCTTGCAGGAGCTCTTCAAGACCGTCGGCCACCGCCCTGTCTGCGTCGGCGGCAGCGAATGCGTCCGCGATTCTCCGTGCGCCGTCCGACATTGCTACGGCTCTGGCCACGGCCGTCGCGAGGCTTTCACCGTTCAACCGGTGCGGCAGCAGACGGACACCGGCTCCGGCGTGTTCTACCCGTCGTGCCACTTCGAGCTGATCGCGACCGAAGGGAACCACAACCAGTGGAACTCCCTGCGCGAGGGCGCGCTGTGTGATGCCCATACCGCCGTGACAGACAACTACCCGGGCGCGTTCGACTATCGGACCGTGCGAGAGATAGCGTTCGACACGGCAGTTCGGGATTCCGTCGCTTCTGAACTCCTGCGGCTCGTACGCTGCGCTCGTTGCAACCACATAGAATCCTCTCCGCGGAAGACCTCGGATCGCGGCCTCCAGGATGCCGCGGTCGCTCTGACGCTCGGTGGAGCAGGTAACCAGCGCGATCGGGTATTCTATTGCCGCAAGCCATTCGGGCGGATCGGCGGGCGGTACCCACCGTGCCGGACCAACCATGCGGAAGCTCTCGGGCCAGCGCGGGCGCGGGTACTCCAGAGCCTCGGTTGTGAAGTAGAAGACGCGCGGTGGACGGAGCAGGAGGTCGGTCATGCCCGCGAGCACGTCAAGCCCGAGGCGAGTTCGCATCTCGTTGACCGCGGGCATCGCCGCACGGTCCATCCTCGAGAAGATGAGTTGCCGCAGGAGCGCGTCGCGGGCTCGTGCAGGCGCGGATGTTGATCGACGGAGCCCCGGACCGAAGGGGGGAACCCCTGGCGCCGGCAATGCTGTGAAATACGGTTGGAACGTTGCCCACGGTAGTCCTGATGCCTCGGCTACCGCCTGCGCACCCCAGCTGTTCGTGTCGACCAGCAGCGCTTCGGCTTCCGTCCGATCCACGGCGGTGCGTACGTCGCCGAGCTCGAGCATACCACGGTCGCCAAACGTCTTCATGGCAAGTTGGAGCGCCTGCATCGGATTCCCGCCGCGCCAGTCGTCGAGCTCGCGCGCTTCTATCGCCGCCGCAATTGGTTCGGCGCTGAGCCCGAGCGACCGAACCCGCTCGACTTCTGCTGCCAGAGTGCGAAGGTGCACCTCGTGTCCTCGTGCTTTGAGTTCGATCCCGGCGCCAATGACCGGGAACAAATGCCCGCGCGCGGGCGACGTGTAGATCAGAATACGTGCCATCAACTCCTCCTCTCCAGACCGTGGAGCAGCTCAGTCATTACCTCGGCGACCTGCGCCGATTCCAGCCCCAGATCGCGGCGCAGCAGCTTCCACGTGCTCAGGTCTGTTGCCACGGTTGCCGCGTGGAGCACGCGCTGTCGTGCGCTCCCGTCAAGCCCCGAGAGCAGATGCCGGCAATGGCGCTCCACCCATTCGCGATGGATCCTGCGTCCCCGTTCGACGATGACCCGTATCGGCTCAAACAGATGCTCCTGCGCTACAAAGCGCGCGATGGTGTCGCCGTCGCGCTCGTAGTGACCCAGCAGCGACTCCAGCGCAGCCGAAAGACTCGCTCCCTCAGCCACATCGCGCTCGGCCAGGATCCGTCGGCTCTCACGCTGCGCCAACTCCTCAAACAGCTCTTCTTTGGAGCCGAAGCGGCGGATGACCGTCTGAACCGTCACGCCGCTTCGCTCTGCGATCTGATTGAGCGTCACGCGGTCGAACGGATCTGCGGAGAACGCCTGAAACGCTGCATCCAGAATGGCCGCGTGGGTGGCCGTCTCGGCTGCCGCGCGGGCCGCCTTGCGATACGGGCGCTTTTCACGTGCCCGACCCTGCATTTTCATATTAATTATACTAACGCGAATATACATGAGTGTCAAGCTAAAGTTTATACTCGTTGGCGGCGGGGTTACTGATGTTTCTTGCCCTGATCTGCTGTGAGCTTCAACGGGCTCGCCTGACCGACTACCGTTTTCGGCGTGCCTCCCTGGTGATCTGCTTCCATCGTCGTTTTTCGTATGCCGCTGCCCCCATCTGGTTGCGTAGAGCGGCCTCGGAGAGTTCCTCGCGCTGTTCAAGATAGTGCTCAAGGCGCTGATGCGGAATAATACCTTCCGCCACGGCCCGCTGCACCGCGCAACCGGGTTCTCCTTGATGGCGGCAGTCCCGGAAGCGGCAATCCGGTGCAAACTCATGAATGTCGGCAAAGCTTTCATACAGCGATTCCTCCGCTCCCCAGAGCTGGAGTTCGCGCAATCCAGGAGTGTCGATCAGCATTCCGCCGCTGGTAGTGCTCTGTCTACCGGGTATTACTCGTAGCTGCGAGTTTGTCGTGCTGTGGCGGCCCTTGTTCTGGATGCGGCTCACCTCTGCGGTGCGGAGTAACGGCTCGCCAAGCAGGGCGTTCATGATACTTGATTTGCCGACACCGGACCTGCCGAGGCAGCAAGCGGTTCGCCAGGCAGGCACGAGATCTCTGAGTTCCTCTATGCCAGTACCGTTCCGGGCTGAGGTTACGCAGAGCGTAACACCGGGCCGGATTGACTCGGCCTGGATGCGCACACTCGAAATCTGCTCAAGTGATGCGCGATCGGCCTTGTTCAGAACCACCACCGGTTCTACTCCTCCTGCCGCGGTCAAGGTTAGAAAGCGCTCCAGCAGCCCGATCGAGAAGTTGCGTCCGCCGTCAAGCCCAAACACCAGCAGCGCGATGTCCACATTGGCGGCAAGCACCTGGGAGCGGGCAGCGCGCCCGGCTTCTTGACGCGCGATTTTTGTACGACGCGGCAGAAGCTGCTGAATTATCCGACCGTCGCAAGAGAGTGCTACCCAGTCGCCGACTACCGGGTAGTCCTGCGGGCCGGCGCACAGGTACTGGAATGCGCCGGATGCTTCAACCAACGTTTCTCGTGAACCGCTCGGGATAATCACCCGCCAGGTCGCGCTATATCGACAAATTATCCGAGCCGCAATAGAGCCGGCCGGTACCGTGCTCCAGTGAGCATTCTCATGTTCTGCCCAACCCCACTCGTCGAGGTAGGCTGTCCGCGAGCTGCTCATTGGTTTACGCCTCCGGCGGTCAGAGTCTCCAACGGGAAGGGCAGCCTGGTAAGCGGACGCGCCGCCAAAGCAAGCAGGGCGCGCTCACTGTCGTCCGGTCCTATTCTGTTTTAACTGGTGCCAAAAATGTGCTTTTGGACCCCGCCAGAGCTGCAGCCCGAGACCACAGCATAGCGCACGGCAAGGGGTAGTGGCTACGGGTAGCGCTGTGATGCAGCGTTAGGCTGCCAGATGCGCCGGCAGCGCCCGCGGGGCAAGCGCAACCCGGGTAGCGCTGAGTTCGCCGGTGTCAAAGTTCACCGCCGGCGGGTTTTCGTACTCGTGATGCCAGATCGCTCGCGTCCAGCTGCCCGGCG
>SKLB01000306.1 GCA_007123465.1 Spirochaetales bacterium | reverse complement strand
TTGTTGGTAGGCTCATCCAGCAGCACAATGTCGGGATCGCCGAACAGTGCCTGCGCCAGCAGCACCCGCACCTTCTGGCCGCCGTCGAGCTCACCCATCAGCCGGTCGTGATACTCGTCGGCAATCCCCAGGCCGGCAAGCAGACGACCGGCTTCAGACTCGGCTTCCCACCCGCCCATCTCGGCAAAATCACCCTCGAGCTCTGAAGCGCGCATACCGTCGGCCTCGGTGAAATCTTCCTTGGAGTAGATAACGTCCTTCTCGGTCATCACGTCGTAGAGTGCACGATGGCCCATGATCACGGTGTGCAGCACGCTGTGTGCGTCAAACTGGTACTGGTCCTGCTGTAACACCGCTACGCGCTGGCCGGACGACACAATGACCTCGCCCGTGTCGGGTTCGATCTCGCCGGAGAGTATCTTGAGGAAGGTGGATTTCCCGGCGCCGTTGGCCCCGATAACGCCGTAGCAGTTGCCCGAAGTGAACTTTATGTTGACGTCCTTGAACAGAACGCGTTCACCGTACGAAAGGGTGATATTGGAAGCGCTAATCATAGTATTGCGTCAATATACGCACAGCCGTGGCGACGAGGCAAGGACCGCTGTACGGACACTTGGCTTTTTTGCGCGAACGCAGTATTCTTAACTACAGCACACCTATGAAGCTATCACAAGAAATCAACAAGCGGCGCACATTTGCCATTATAAGCCATCCAGACGCGGGAAAGACCACACTCACCGAGAAGCTGCTGCTGTTTGGCGGCGGCATCCGCGAAGCCGGGGCCGTCAAGTCTAACAAGATCAGAAAGACCGCAGTATCGGACTTCATGGAGATCGAGAAACAGCGCGGCATCTCGGTTGCCACCGCGGTGATGTCTTTTGAATACGACGGCCGGCTGATCAATATCCTCGATACGCCCGGACATAAGGACTTTGCCGAGGACACCTATCGTACGCTGACCGCTGTGGACAGCGTAATCCTGGTGGTGGACTGTGTAAAGGGCGTAGAGGAGCAGACCGAAAAACTGATGCAGGTCTGCCGAATGCGCAACACTCCGGTGATCATCTTTGTCAATAAGCTGGACCGAGAGGGCAAGCGCCCGCTGGAGCTGATGGACGAACTGGCCTTGAAGCTCGATATTGCCGTGCGTCCGCTGTCGTGGCCCATCAACATGGGGCAACAGTTCAAGGGCGTCTACAACCTGCACGAAAAGAACCTCTCCCTGTTCCGGCCGGCCAAGACGCAGATCGAACAAGACCGGCTGCTGATTGAAGATCTGACAGATCCGCGACTGGACGGCATGTTAGGCTCCGATGCTGCGGCGCTGCGCGAAGACGTTGAACTGATCGAAGGGGTCTTTGAGCCGTTCCGGGTTGAGGACTACCGCAGCGGCAGCGTTGCACCGGTGTTCTTCGGCAGCGCTCTCAACAATTTCGGCGTGCGCGAGCTGCTCGAGACTTTTCTGCAGATTGCCCCGCCACCGGCGTCGCGCGCCTCGGACAAGCGCGAGATAGCCCCGGATGAAGACAGGTTCTCGGGGTTCATTTTCAAGATTCACGCCAATCTCGATCCGCGTCACCGCGACCGGATTGCCTTCCTTCGCGTCTGCTCGGGCACCTTCCGCCGCGACAAACCGTTTCTGCACGTGAGGCAGAGAAAGAACGTACGCTTTTCCACGCCGTACAACTTCATGGCGCAGCGCAAGAATGTTATTGATGAGGCGTTTCCCGGCGATGTGATCGGCCTCTATGACCGCGGAGACCTCAAGATCGGTGACACCCTGACCGAGGGCGAATCCTTCACTTTTCAGGGAATCCCGGCGTTTGCACCCGAGATCTTCAAGGAACTCGTCAGTACCGATCCGCTACGCTCCAAGCAGCTGGATAAAGGCATCCGTGAGTTGACCGAAGAGGGCGTGGCACAGCTGTTCACGCAGGAAGTGGGCAACCGCAAGATTGTGGGCACAGTCGGTGAGCTGCAGTTTGACGTAATTCGCTACCGGCTCGAACACGAATACGGCGCCGCATGCCGGCTCGAACCGCTCGATTTCAGCCGCGCGTGCTGGATTACCGCCGCAACGCCTGCACTCCTGCGCGAGTTCACCCGGTTCCGTGAGCGCCAGATCGGCTACGACCGAGACCGGAATCCGGTCTACTTTGGTGAATCCGAGTGGATGCTGCGCGCGACCATGCAGGCGCATCCGCACATCACGTTTCACTTCACCTCGGAGTTCACAACACAAGCCGGTCAGCCGCTGGCGGCAGCCGGCTGATCACCGCAGGCCCCGCCTGCCCAGATCAGAAGAACAGCCGCAGCGATGCCAGAAACGTCACAACTACAACAAAGATGCGATAGGGCCCGTCGGGGATGCGGCGCACCAGGCGCACGCCGACCATCGCGCCGATGAGAATCAACGGCGCCAGCGTCGCGTTGATTGCCAACGTCCGCCCGCTGATAGTCCCCCAGAGGAATACGTGAAACGGAATCTTGATAAGGTTGTTGAGGAAGAAGAACCAGGCCCCGGTACCGATGTAGCTGCGCTTGGGCAAGCGCATACTGAGCAGATAGAGCGCCATGATCGGCGACGAGGCGTTGCCGATCATTGTGGCAAACCCGCCTCCGAGACCAACCAGCGGGGCAAACCACCACGCGTCGGGAATCTTCACGTCCCGTCGGATGTGTTCACGGTAGACCAGGATTGCCAGGCTGACGAATACGCAGATACCGATAGTGCGCCGGAACGCATCGTCAGAGATAGCCGAACCGAACAGCGCACCGACGGTGATACCGATGACCGTAGCCGGCAGAACACGCAGGACATGCTTCCACTCGGCGTCGCGGTGGTAGTAGTAGAGGGCAAATATATCTGCCATCGAATACATCGGCAGCACAAGCCCGACCGAGACACGGCCGCCGAAGATAGCCGCCAGAATCGGAACCGCGATCATGCTGACACCCTGGACGCCGGTCTTCTGCATTCCCAGAAAAAGTGCAGTCAGCGCCAGCGCGCCCCATTCGTAGCCGCTCAGTGTTTGCAGTGTTATCAACGCGCACTCCCGGGTTTGAGTCCGGCCCACATGACCGCAGGCAGTCTACCGTCTTTGCGCTCGAACAGCCATACGCGTATAATAGGGCGCGTATGATTCTCAAACGCGTTCAGCAGCTGATCACCCTCACCGCCGGTGTTCTGTGGCAAAGCTACCGTGAGTGGGTTGCCGACAGCGCTCCGCGTCTGTCGGCAGCGCTGGCGTACTACACCGCGCTGTCGCTGGCACCGATGTCGATTGTGATTGTGATGGTTGCAACCTGGCTCTTCGGCGATACGGCGGTAAGCGCCGAGTTGCTAGAGCTGCTGGAGACCGCGGTTGGCCCCGAGATCATGGTGTTTTTCCGCAGCCTGCTGGCAACCGCCGAGCGTACCGGCACCGGATACCTGGCAGGCGGAATTGGCCTGTTTGCGGTACTCTACGGTGCCTCACGCGGGCTGATGTGCCTGCGCGAAGCGCTCAACAAGATCTTCGGCTACGAAGCGGTGCCCGAAAACCACCACTTTCTGCGCGTTCTCAGCGGCAAGCTGCTGACTATCGGCATCACCATGCTGATACTGCTTGCGATTCTGCTTCTGCTGTTTCTCAGTCCGTTTATCGGTGCGGTGCAGCAGGGTATCACCGCGATGTTCCCAATGCTCGAGACACTGCGCTCTCTACGGTCGCTCGAGCTGTTGACCGCGCACGGATCAACGTTTCTGATAGCCACGCTGTTCTTCATGGTGATCTACCACGTCCTGCCGGCCCACAGGTTGCGCTGGCGCGACGTGCTTCCCGGTTCGCTATTTACCGCGCTGCTGTTCAAAGCCGGTGACAGCGTCATCCGACTCTACCTGCGCCGCAGCTTTGTTACATCGCTTTTCGGCGCAGCCGGTTCATTTGTGATCGTGCTGCTGTGGCTCTACTTCCTGGCGCAGATCATCTTCTTTGGGGCGGAGTTCACCTTCGTCTATCTGACGCGCCTCGGCCGCATGAAGCCGAGAAGGACTACTACTGATGAAAAAGAAAACAAGCGCAAAACGCGCCGGCGTCTCAGGCGTGCTCAAGCTAAACGCGCGCGGATTCGGCTTCGTGCTGGTTCCCGATGGCAAGGATCTGTTTATCCCGCTGGACAACCTGGGCTCAGCGATGGACGGCGACACGGTGATCGCCGAGATCGTTCGCGAAGCCAGAGACAAGAACAAGAACCCGGTCGGCAGAATCGTTGAGGTCTCCAGGCGCGACACGCGTGACCTGGTAGGGGTTTTTCAGCGCAGCAACGGAAAAGCCACAGTCATTCCCGAGGATGACGAGCTGAAGCGCCCGATTCTGATACCCGACAACAAACTGCAACCGAGCGGCGGTGGTAAAGCGCCGCGCGCCGGCCAACTGGTGTTGATACGGCGCAAGCCCGACGCCAAGGCCGGCGAAAGCCCCCAGGGGGAAATTCTGGAAGTACTCGGTCACCCCTCGGATAAGGGTATGGATCTGACGCTGATCGCCAGATCCAAGGGACTGAAAACCGCGTTCCCCGCCAGAATCGAAGAGTTTGTGCGCAAGCTTGAGCCAATTGCGCTGCAGAAAGAGGCGCGCCGGCGCGACGACCTGCGCGAGCAATTGTGCTTCACAATCGACCCCGACACAGCCAAAGACTTTGATGACGCGGTGTCGCTGCGGCAGCTGGATAACGGCACGTTTGAGCTTGGCGTTCATATCGCCGATGTCAGCGCGTACGTCGAAGAGGACAGCCCGCTGGACCTGGAAGCGCGCGATCGCGGCACTTCGGTCTACTTTGTGCAGCAGGTAATCCCGATGCTGCCCGAACGGTTGTCAAACGACCTCTGCAGCCTCAAGCCCAACGAGGACCGGCCGGCCTACAGCGTTATCATGAACATCGATTCGCGCGGCGACATCAAAGACTACCGCATCGTGGAATC
>SKLB01000212.1 GCA_007123465.1 Spirochaetales bacterium | reverse complement strand
GGTGAGACCGTCTACGTTGTGCTCAAGACTACCGGACCTCATATGGAGTTCTGGCAGATCGTACGCGCCGGGATGGAGGCCGCCGCCACCGAATTCGACGTTGATCCGGTGATCGTCGGCCCCCGTTGGGAGAAGGATATTGACCACCAGATAGAGATCCTGGCCGAGGTTATCGACAGGAACCCGCGCGGAATTCTGCTGGCGGCTTCGGATTACAATCGTCTGGTTCCCGAGGCTGAACGGGCAGCTGCCCGCGGCATAACTGTTGTGACGCTCGATTCGGCGCTGAACAGCGAGGTGCCGGTGAGCTTTGTGGCTACCGACAACCTCAGCGCTGGAAGCAAAGCCGGCCAGGAGATCGAGCGCCTGGTGCCCGCTGACCGGCGCGTTGCTCTGATCTCGCACATCGAGGGCGTGGCTACCGCCATCGAGCGTGAAGAGGGCGTGCGATCCGCTCTAAAGGGGCGCGACCCGCAGCAGATTCTGGGAACCTACTACACCCAGAACGAACCGGAGCTGGCGTACAATACCGTTGTCGAGCTTATCGAGACCTATCCGGATCTGGGCGGGATCGTGGCGCTGAATGAGAACTCTACCGTGGGTGCCGGACGCGCGTTGCGCGATCTGGGAATCTACGATCGCATTCACCTGGTAGGATTCGACAACTCGCGCGAGGAGATCGAGTTCCTGGAGAAGGGCGTGGTCAAGGCACTGGTAGTGCAGCGCCCGTTCAACATGGGCTACCTCGGTATTCGTACGCTGGCACACGCCATACGGCGCCAGCCGGTGGATGCAGTGATTCATACCGATGCCGTGCTGGTACGCCGCAGTGACATGTTCACTGAGGAGAACCAGAAGCTGCTGTTCCCGATTGTGCAGCAGCGATAGCGCCGGCCGCGCCGTCGGCTCAGGGTGCTGCCGGCTGTATGATCACGACCACTTCATGGACGATTTTCCATTTACCGGTTCACGCTTCCGTGGCACTATCAAGAGGGCAAATCAGGAGGCAGGGTGTCGGCTGAGCTGTTACTCGCGCTGAAAAACATCGAAAAGAGCTTCACCGGGGTGCACGCGCTCAAAGGCGTAGACTTCGATCTGCACCGTGGCGAGATCCACGCCCTGGTAGGCGAAAACGGCGCCGGCAAGTCCACGCTGGTGAAGGCTCTGACCGGCATTGTGGAGAAAGACTCCGGCGAGATAATCTACCTTGGCCGGATGTTCAAGCCACGCAGTCCGCGGCACGCGCTGGAAATGGGTATCGGGATCATCCATCAGGAATTGAACATGATGGATCACCTGACCGTGGCGCAGAACATCTTCATCGGCCGCGAGTCGCTGCGTGGCGGTGGGTTGTTGCTCGATGAGCGGCAGCAGAACCGCCGCACCTCCGAGCTGCTCGAGCAACTCAACATGAACATCGATCCCACCGAGACGCTCGGCAAGCTGACCGTCGGCAAGCAGCAGATGGTGGAAATCGCCAAGGCGGTATCGCACAACCTGCGCATACTGATACTGGATGAGCCTACTGCGGCGCTGACCGATACCGAGATCGGCGAGCTGTTCGCCATCATGCGCGATCTGGCCAGACAGGGTGTCGGCATGATCTACATCTCGCACCGCATGGATGAAATTGGCCAGATCGCGGACCGTGTTACCGTTCTGCGCGACGGTGAGTACGTCGGTACGCGTGACGCCAGGGAAGTCAGCAAGAGCGAGATCATCAGCATGATGGTTGGTCGCGTTATCTACGAGAAGCCCAAGACCGAGAGTAACGTCGCCGCCGATGCTTCGGTGGTACTCAAGGTAGACCGGCTCAACGCCGGGCGGCTGGTAAAAGACGTAAGCTTTGAACTGCGGCAGGGCGAGATCCTCGGCTTTGCCGGTCTTATGGGTGCCGGGCGCACCGAGACGGCACGCGCAATCTTTGGCGCTGACGAGGTGCAGAGCGGTTCCATCGCTATTCGCGGCCGCCCGGTGCGCAACGCTACACCGGCGGATGCGGTTGCCCACGGTATTGGCTATCTCTCGGAGGATCGTAAACGTTTCGGTCTCGCGCTGAACCTCAGTGTCAAGGAGAACGCAGTACTGGCCTCCTACGAGAGGTTTCAAAAGCGGCTGTTCATTCATGCTCGCAAGGTCGAGAAGGCAACCGAAGAGTACGTGCAGAAGCTCAGCATCAAGACGCCATCGCTGGATCAGATCCTGCGCAATCTCTCCGGCGGAAACCAGCAGAAAGTGGTTATCGCCAAGTGGCTGATCCGCAACAGTGAGATCCTGATCTTCGATGAGCCCACGCGCGGCATCGACGTTGGGGCCAAGAGCGAAATCTACTCATTGATGAACGAGCTGGCTCGTAGCGGTAAATCGATTATCATGATTTCCTCGGAGCTGCCCGAAGTGCTACGCATGAGTGACCGCATCATCGTGATGTGCGAAGGCCGTGTCACCGGGGAACTCGACATCGCAGACGCGAGTCAGGAAGAAATCATGAAATACGCCACACAACGGCAGGCAGGAGTTGCGTGAGATGATTGCCCCAACGCTAGTCAAGAAGGATACCGCGCGTAAGCTGCGCGATGAGAGTCTGCAGAAGCTGCTGGCCCCGCTGGCTCTGGTACTGATCTATCTTTTCTTCGGGTTTTTTGGCCGCAACTTCTTCACCTACACCATGCTGGTCAATATTCTGGATGCTTCCTATTATATCGGGTTTCTTTCGCTGGGGGTCACGTTTGTGATCATCACCGGCGGAATTGATCTCTCGGTCGGGACCGTGGCAATGTGTGCGGCGATAGTCGGGGGGACTGCCTTCCGGACCTGGGGTTGGGCGATGGGGCCGTCGCTGATACTGATTATGGGCGTTGCGATTGCCTTCGGTATCTTTAACGGGTTAATGGTTGCCAAGCTCAAGCTGCCGCCGTTCATTGCAACCCTGGGTACCATGATGATCTCGATGGGCGTTGGCTCCATTGTGTCAAACGTGCGCAGTGCCGCCTTTCCGCCGCGCACGGATCCGTCGGGCTGGTTCCGCGACATCTTCAAGATCATCACACCGGAGCGTACATCGATACCTACCGGGGCGCTGGTTCTATTCGGCGTAACGGTCATCTTCCACATTATTCTCACCAGAACGCGCATGGGGCGTTACATCTTTGCCATCGGCAGCAACAAGGAGGCGGCGCGCCTCTCAGGGGTCAGCGTGGACCGCTGGGAAATGGCCGCCTACATCATCAGCGGCTTTGCTGCCGGAATCAGCGGTGTAGCGTTTGCTGCCATCTACACAACCGTCATGCCGGCCCAGGGGCAGGGATTCGAGCTGTTTGCCATCGCCGGTGCGGTAATCGGCGGAACGTCGCTTTCCGGGGGTGTAGGTTCGGTATTCGGCACGTTGATCGGCGTGTTTATCATGGCGGTGCTGCGCAGCGGGTTGCCTTCGATGAATCTGCAGGCCCACTACCAGACCTTCTTCACCGGCGTTGTAGTCATAGGTGCGGTGCTGCTGGACATCTACCGCAACAAGAAGGCTTCTGAGGTCAAGATCCAGACCGCCGCGGATCAGTACAAGGCGTCGATGGTGGACAAGATCAGCTCGCTGCAGCAGCGGCTGTCCAGCGAGAGGTCGCAGCTCACAAGCGAGCAGGTCGGCGCGTTGCGCTCGGAAATACGCGGGCTGCAGAAAGAGTTGAAAGAGAACTTCAAGCGCATGAAGGCTGAAGAAAAGGAGGAGGCGGCTCGCATTCAGGCCGAAGAGAAAGCTGCCGAGCGCGAGTTCCGTGAGTTGCTGAAACAAGATTCCCACAAGGGAGAGGCCGAGGCGTAGCCCCGGTATGACGTAGACGTTCAGGAGGTTTTTTATGAGAGGTTCAAGACGAACTCTGATGGTGCTGGTCACGCTGGCGCTTGTTCTGGCAATGGCGGTGCCGGTATTCGCCGGAGGGCGCGCAGAACGCGAAGACGTTCCCTACATCGCGGTTGTCTCCAAGGGTGAGCAACACGACTTCTGGCAGCAGGTGCGGCTCGGCGCCAGCGCCGCGGCTGACGAGGTTGGAGTGGAGATCACCTTTGAAGGTCCGCCTTCAGAGAGTGACGTGCAGATCCAGGTCGAGATGCTCAATAGCGCAATAGCACGTGGTCCGGTTGCCGTGGCGCTTGCGGCGCTTGATACCAACGCCGTCATGGATCAACTGACATCGCTGGGAGGTCAGAATATACCGGTGATCGGTTTTGACTCCGGTGTGCCCGATGCTCCCGAAGGTGTGATCTATGCCAACGCGTCGACCGACAACTTCGCCGCGGCGGGCATGGCGGCCGAGAGGATGTTTGAGGCGCTCGAGCCCGATCTTCGAAATGCAACCTCGGCAAACCCGGTCAGAATCGTGGTGCTGAACCAGGACGCGCGTGGTGAGTCGCTGCTCAGCCGTGGACGCGGTTTTCGCGACACCATGGTTGACCTGATTGTCGAACGCACCCCGTACAACCAGAGCCACCTCCGCGTTACCGGCAACCCGGCGTTCATCGCCAGCCACAACCCCACCGGCGGGGATCGAGTGATCATCGAGATGGTGGTGCCGGCTTCCGCAGATGCACAGGATGCCACCGCTTCGGCACAGGCGGTGCTCGCCCGCGTGCGCGACCAGAACATCCGCGGTATCTTCATGAGCAACGAAGGTACGGTACGTGGTCTTCTGTCGGCTACCGATGACGGTGCCGCGCTGCCGTCCGACTATCCCGGTCTGATTGCTATCGGTTTTGATGCCGGCCGTGCCCAGAAAGACGCGGTTCGCAACCAGTACTTCCTCGGCTCGATCACTCAGGATCCGTACTCCATCGGCTACCAGGCCGTGCAGCTGGCGTACGCTGCCTACCAGGGACAGCCGGTCTCCGATGTTGACACCGGAGCACGCTTCTACACCCACGAGAACATGGACGATCCCCAGATTGAGGGGCTGCTCTACGATTGACGCAGCACCGCGACGG
>SKLB01000188.1 GCA_007123465.1 Spirochaetales bacterium | reverse complement strand
GATCTGAAGAATTTCCGTCAGGAGCTGCGCCCCGATGGTGGGCTAACCTCCTATCCGCATCCGCGTTCAATGCCGCGCTACTGGCAGTTTCCGACTGTCTCGATGGGCCTCGGTCCAATGCAGGCGATCTACCAGGCGCGATTCATGCGCTATCTGGAAGATAAAGGACTGCGTCAACCAACCAGTCAGCGCGTCTGGGCCTTTCTGGGCGATGGAGAGTTTGATGAGCCGGAGTCGATGGGAGCGCTGACCGTCGCAGCCCGCGAGCAGCTGAATAATCTCATCTTTGTGATCAACTGCAATCTGCAGCGCCTTGATGGTCCGGTGCGCGGCAATGGCCAGGTGATACAAGAGCTGGAAGCGGCGTTCAAGGGCGCCGGATGGAACGTTATAAAAGTGGTGTGGGGTTCGGATTGGGATGCGTTGCTTGCCAGGGATAAGGACGGACTGCTGGTCAAGCGAATGGGAGAAGTGGTTGACGGTCAGCTTCAGAAGTATACCGTTGCCGGGGGTGAGTACATTCGCAACAATTTCTTCGCGCAAGACGAGCGATTGCTCAAGATGGTAGAGGGCTATTCAGATGAGCAGCTGGAGAAGATGCGTCGCGGCGGTCACGATCCGCTGAAAGTCTACAATGCGTATTACCGGGCAACACGCTCCGACAAGGCGCCAACGGTGATCCTGGCGCACACCGTCAAGGGGTACGGCCTCGGTGAAGCCGGCGAGGGTCGTAACGTTACTCATCAGCAGAAGAAGCTCAACGAAGACGAGCTGCGCCACTTCCGTAGCCGTTTCGGTATCCCGATTTCCGATGAACAGCTCAAGCAGACGCCGTTCTACGCGTTTCCAGAGGACAGCGAAGAAGCCAGGTACCTGAAGGCGCGTCGTCAGGAACTTGGCGGCCACATACCGCACCGTAGCGCCGGCAGCGACGCGCTGGAGGAACCCGCCGACAAGATTTTCAGCGATTTCTACAAAGGGTCGGGCGACCGCGAGGTTGCCACTACCATGGCGATCGTTCAGATGCTCAGCGGACTGTTGAAGGACAAGAACGTCGGCAAACGGATGGTGCCTATTGTGCCGGATGAATCGCGAACCTTCGGCATGGAGTCTCTGTTCCGCCAGGTTGGGATCTATTCGCACGTTGGGCAGAACTACGAGCCGGTCGACAAGGAGAGCCTGCTTTACTACAAAGAGGCAACCGACGGTGCAATTCTGGAGGAGGGCATTACCGAGGCCGGTTGCATGTCGTCGTTTATCGCTGCCGGGACCTCGTACTCAACCTACGGTATAGCGATGATTCCGTTCTTCATCTACTACTCGATGTTCGGGTTCCAGCGCGTCGGCGACTTCATCTGGGCGGCCGCTGATGCCCGTGCCCGCGGCTTTCTTGTCGGCGGAACCGCCGGCCGTACCAGCTTGCCCGGCGAAGGCCTGCAACACGCCGACGGCCATAGCCACGTCCTGGCGCTGACGGTGCCCAGTCTGCGAGCCTACGATCCGGCCTACGCCTATGAAGTTGCGGTGATCCTGCGCGAGGGCTTCCGCCGCATGTACGTCGAGCAGGAAGACCTGATCTACTACATCACGGTGATGAACGATAACTACAAGCAGCCGCCGATGCCGGAAGGCGTCGAGGATGGCGTCATCCGGGGACTCTACCGCTTCCAGAAGGGCAAGAAGAAGGCTCAGGTACACTTGTGGGGCAGCGGTGCAATTCTCAATGAATCGCTCAAAGCAGCCGCTATCCTGCACGATGACTTTGGTATTGAAGCAGACGTCTGGAGCGCTCCAGGATACAAGCAGCTCTATCAGGATGCCGTCGAGACCGACCGCTGGAACCGTCTGCACCCGGACAAACAGGCGCGTGAGGCCTACGTCAGCGAGTGTATGCACAAGGAGCAGGGCGTGGTAGTGGCGGCCTCAGACTATATGAAGGCGCTTCCGTTGATGGTGGCACCGTGGGTACCGCTTCCGATGACGGTGCTGGGCACCGACGGGTTCGGGCGTTCGGACAACCGCGGTGCGCTGCGTGACTACTTCGAGGTAGACGCTAAGCACATCGTGCTGGCAGCGTTGCACGCGCTCTACCGCGAAGGTCAGCTTGAGAAGAAACAGGTGACCGAAGCCATCAAGAAACTCAAGATCAACGCCGACAAGTTCGACCCGTTGCAGCTCTGAGGAGGCCCAGCGATGATGCAAGAAGTAACACTGCCGGAAATATCGGAGAACGTCGAGTCGGCAATGGTGATCAGCGTGCTGGTCTCCAAGGGAGATCAGGTGGAGGCAGACCAGGCGCTGCTGGAGATCGAGACCGACAAAGCCACTGCCGAGGTTCCGGCTCCCGCGGCCGGTACCGTGTCTGAGGTCCTTGTTGCCGAAGGCGATGAGATCAAGGTCGGCGCGGTGATCGCTAAAATTGACACCGAAGACGGATCGAGCACCGAAGACGGCGGCGAGGAAGAGAGCCGGCAGGGCGCAGAAGTCTCTACCGAAGATGAGCCGAAAGGCGAGCCTGAGAGCGAGCCTGAGAGCGAGCCCGAAGCGCAGCGGCAGGAGGCGCACAAGATCCCGCCTGCAGCCGGCGGATCGGTGCCGGCGTCGCCCTCTACACGCCGGCTGGCGCGTGAGATCGGGGTTGATATTGCCGAGGTGCACGGCAGTGGCCCTGCAGGGCGCATCAGTGCCGAGGACGTAAAGCGCCACGCGCGTGAGTCGCGCGATCGCGGTGCCGGGCCGGCTTCCGGCCGGCGCACCGCTGATGCTGGTATGACCAGCGCCTTTTCCTTGCCGGACTTTTCCCAATGGGGGCCAACGCGGCGCGAGAAGCTGAACAGTGTCAGGCGCATAACCGGCGAGAATACTCAGGCAGCGTGGCAGACAATCCCGCACGTCACGCAGTTTGATGAAGCCGATGTCACCGACCTGGAGCAGTTTCGCCAGAAGTACGCCCGACTTGCCGAAAAAAGCGGCGTCAAGCTGACCATTACCGCCATACTGATCAAAGTGATAGCTCGCGCGCTGCAGCGCTTTCCGCGCTTCAATTCCAGTCTCGATGCAGCCGCCGGGGAGATCATATACAAGGACTTCATTAACATCTCGGTTGCCGCCGATACCGATCGCGGCCTGCTGGTTCCGGTCGTGCGCGACGTCAACCAGAAGTCGATTATTACGCTCTCCGGCGAGCTGGGCGAGCTCGCCGCGCGTGCCCGCGACAAGAAGATCAAACCCGAAGAGATGCAGGGTGGTACGTTTACCATCTCAAACCTTGGTGGTATTGGTGGTACGGCGTTTACGCCGGTAGTGTTTGCGCCTCAGGTAGCTATCCTTGGGGTGGCGCGTACGCAGACCAGGCCGGTTTGGCAGGATCAAGAGTTTGTGCCGCGGCTGATGCTGCCGCTGTCTTTGTCGTATGATCACCGCGTAATCGATGGAGCGGACGGCGCGCGTTTCGTGCGCTGGATCTGCGAGGCACTCGAGCAGCCGCTTTTCATGGATCTCCAAGGGGAACACGATGAGTAAGAGCACCCAGACTCTGGTAATTGGCGGCGGTCCCGGCGGCTACGCGGCGGCGTTCCGAGCGGCGGACCTCGGCCAGAAAGTCATCCTGGTTGATCCTCTACCCAACCCCGGCGGAGTCTGTCTGCACTGGGGATGCATCCCTACCAAGGCGCTGCTCCACGTTGTCAAAGTCAAGGATGAGGCGCGCCAGGCCGCTGAGTGGGGCTTGAGTTACAGTGAGCCTGAGTTTGATCTGGATAAGCTGCGTTCGTTCAAGGACGGAGTGATCGAGAAGCTGACCGGGGGACTGGCACAGCTGGTCAAGCAGCGCAAAATCGAGCACCTGCACGGCACTGCCAGGTTCATCTCGGACAAAGAGGCCCGCGTTACCCTGAGCGATGATTCCGAAGAAGACGTCAGCTTCGAGCATGCCATCGTTGCTACCGGCGCGTCACCGGTTTCACTGCCTAACGTTGAGCTGCAATCCGAGCGGATTCTCAGCGCCCGCAGCGCGCTCGAGTTGAAGCAGATCCCCGATTCGCTTTTAGTGATCGGCGGTGGCTATATCGGACTCGAGTTGGGATCGGTGTTCGGCAAACTCGGCGCACGGGTAACGGTAGTCGAGATGCTGCCGGGTATCATGTCCGGTGCTGATCGCGATCTGGTAGCGGTCTTTGAACAACAGAACGGTGAAGAGGTTTTCAAGGAGATCCTCACCAGTACGGTGGTCGAGAACATTGAGGAAACCGGGGACGGCCTGAGAGTCACGATGAAGAGCGCCGACGCAGACAAAGGCACCAACAAGACCGAAACCTACGCTCAAGTGCTGATGACGATCGGTCAGCGGCCCAACAGCACGGATCTTGGGCTGGACCAGGCTGGTGTAGAGACCGATGAACGCGGCTTTGTCAAAGTCGATGATCAGCGGCGCACGTCTGCCGGGCACATCTTTGCCGTGGGGGATATCACCGGCCCGCCACTGCTGGCGCATAAGGCCAATCTGGAAGGCAAGGTAGCCGCGGAAGTGATTGCCGGCCACAAGAGCGCGTATGACCCGGCAACCATCCCGGCGGTGGAATACACCGATCCGGAGATTGCATGGGCCGGCATTACCGAGCAGCAGGCCAAAGAACAGCAGCTCGATGTCGAAGTGACTGCGTTTCCGTGGGCCGCTTCGGGACGCTCGCTGGCGATGGGATCAGGCGTTGGCAAGACCAAGCTGATTATCGAGCGCAACAGCGGACGCATTCTGGGGGTTGGAATTGCCGGGCGCGACGCCGGTGAGTTGATTGCCGAAGGGGTGCTGGCCATTGAAATGGGAGCCGTTGCCGAGGACCTGGCGCTTACGGTGCATCCGCATCCTACGCTGAGTGAGACTATCATGGAAGCAGCCGAGCTTTTCTCGGGCAGCGCCACGCACGTCTACCGCAGAAAGAAGTAGCAGCGTCTGGGCGCTGAGGCGCGATCAGCGGTCGAAGTAGGGGCTCTTTCCACTCACCGACAGCGG
>SKLB01000261.1 GCA_007123465.1 Spirochaetales bacterium | reverse complement strand
CTCCATCAGTATCTCAACGTTTTCCAGCGTGGCTGCCAACTGACTGGCAATTGCCTGGATCGCGCGCGCGTCCTGGACATCGAAGAAATCCGGACGCTGATGCTGCAAAACCATGACACCGATGCGGTTCAATCCGCGCTTTATCGGTACTGCGAGAAATGATTCGTACCGCTCTTCACCCAGGTTGGGAATCGGTTTGAAACGTGGACTCTTGCTGGCGCGAGCCTCGCGGATCGGTCTCAGCTCCTTGAGTGCGCTGCCGCAGATACCTTCCCCCAGCCGCAGCTGCACCTGGCCGACCAACTCCCGGTTCAACCCGTAGGTGGCCCTCAGCACCAGCGTATCGGCCTCCTCGTCGTAGAGGTACACCGAGCAGACATCCGACGCCATGTGATGTGCGATTCTTTCGACAACGTCCTGCAGAAAACCGCCCATATTGGTACGTTTCTCGAACAGCCCGGACAGTTCGCCGATACTCCATATGAGTTCTACATTGTTCTTCTTCATACACAACCGGTAGGCGGTATTATAGCATAGCCACCCGCAAAAATCATACCAGCGACGACAGCCGTCCGCGGATAAACTCAGACTTCTCTTTCAGCCCGACCGATGAAGTTTCCATCAGCACCGCCTGCGGCCGCCTGGCATCAAGACGCACCGTGCCACCGGAACTCTCGATCAAGCGCAGCAGCTTCTCGGTGCTGATCAGTGCGAGCTTCGAAAACTCGATTTCAACGTGCCCTCTGCGCTCCTTGAGGCTTGAGATGAACAGTTTGCGGCATATGATACGAATCTCGGCCAGCGACAACAGACTATGAACCTCCTCGGGCAGCGGACCGTAACGGTCTTCCAGCTCGCCCTGAACCGCCTCGAGTTCTGTCTCGGTCCCGATTGAGGCAACCTTCTTGTAGAACTCCATCTTTTCGGTCGGCTCATCTATGTAGTTGTCGGGGATGAAGCCGCTGTAGTCCAGCTCCAGGTAGACCTCCGGTGGTTGATCTTCCTGCTGCTCACGATCGAGCTTGCGGATGGCTTCATCCAGCAATTTGATGTAGAGGTCAAAACCGACCGAAAGGATGTCTCCGCTCTGCTGCCGCCCAAGCAGATTGCCGGCGCCGCGCACCTCCAGATCCTTCAGCGCGATCTTGAACCCGCTACCAAGCTCGGTGTAGTCCGAAATGATCTGCAATCGCTTCATGGCGATCTCTGACAGGGCGCGCCGGTCGGGGTAGAATAGCCACGCGTAGGCCGCGCGTTCCGAGCGCCCGACCCTTCCCCGCAGCTGGTACAGTTGCGCAATTCCATACATGTCGGCACGGTCGATGATAATGGTGTTGACGTTGGGAATGTCGATGCCGTTTTCGATAATCGTGGTAGACACCAGCACCTGGAAAGCTCCGTGGATGAAGCGGTGCATGATATCCTCGAGCTGGGCGCCAGACAGCCGGCCGTGAGCGCTCTCGATCAATGCTTCGGGCAGCAGCCGGCGCAGAAACAGCTGCACTTCGCCCAGAGTCTCAACGCGGTTGTGCAGGTAGAAGACCTGGCCTCCACGCCCGATCTCACGCCGTACCGCCTCGGCCACTTTCTCCTGGGAGAACGCTTCAATGTGCGTCTCGATCGGTCGACGGTTGTGCGGCGGAGTATTCAGTATGGACATGTCTCGAATCTTCAGCAGCGACATGTGCAGCGTACGCGGAATAGGGGTGGCGGTCAAAGTCAGACAGTCCACCGATGTTCTCAGTTCCTTCAGCCGCTCCTTGTCTTTGACGCCAAAGCGCTGCTCTTCATCGATGATCAAGAGCCCCAGCTGTTTGAACAGCACATCTTTCTGCAGCAATCGGTGCGTCCCGATCACAATATCGAACTCGCCTCCCGCGATCGAGGCCAGAATTTTCTTCTGCTCACTTCTGGAGACAAAACGCGACAGCATCGCCACGCGTACCGGGAAGCTCTGCAGACGTTCCACCAGATTCTCCCAGTGTTGCTCTACCAGAATAGTGGTCGGCGCCAGAAAGGCCACCTGCTTACCGGCCATGACCGCCTTGAACGCCGCCCGCAGCGCCACCTCGGTCTTGCCGTAGCCAACGTCACCACAGATCATGCGATCCATCGGCAGCGGACGCTCCATGTCGGCCTTGACATCGTCAATGCAACGTAACTGGTCCTCGGTCTCCTCGTAGGGGAACGACGCCTCGAAATCGAGCTGCCACTCGCTATCGGGCGGGAAGGCAAATCCCTGGGCACGCTTACGCCTGGAGTAGAGCGTTATCAGCCGCTCGGCCAGATCCTCGACACTCTGCTGTACCTTGCTCTTGCGGTTCTCCCATCCCTTGCCGCCAATGGTATCCAGACGTGGCGCAGCACCACCGTGTCCGATATAGCGCTGGATCAGATTGACCTGCTCGATCGGGATATAGATGAACTCCGCGTTTGCATACTCCAGGTGGATGTAGTCGCGCTCGTTACCGGCGGCAGCGATGCGCCTGATACCCAGAAAGCGGCCGATGCCGTAGTTTACGTGGACAACGTGATCACCAGGACTGAGATCGACGAACGTGTCGATCGCGGCGCTCTCGGCGTGTTTTACCGAGCGGGGAACGCGTTTGCGCCGCCCGAAGATTTCGTTCTCCTGGATAACCACTATGCGCAAATCAGGAATCGCGAAACCGCCGGAAATCGAATCCGGCACCACGCTGACCGGGAACTCCGACAGCAGGTGCTCGAGGCGATGAGTCTGAGCATCGGTATCGGCGAAGATAAAGATCCGGTAACCCGCTTTTTCGTATGCCGCCAGTTCCTCCTTGAAAAAGCTGATGTTGCCGAAGTACGAGCGCGGTGGATCCCAGGAGAAACTGATGCCGTGGGTTGAGGCGTCCGACAAGGCGTGGAACTCTATCCGGCGCGGAGCGCGTTCGGCTATCTGGTCCAGAGAAGTCAGCAGTTGCTGCGGCCGCGGCACAAGCCTCTCACGCCTCTGCTCGCGGTAGAGCGCTTCGTACTCCTTGAAAACAGCCTCTTCCTGCGACACCATCCGCTCGCTGTCCAGAAGCAGAATCAGCGCCGAAGAATCCAGATAATCAACAATCGATGCCGGCTGTGCAAACGCCAGTGGATACCACATCTCTTCACCGTCGGCACTGCCAAAGGTCTGCAGGTCATCCAGCAGCGGCTCTGCCTGTGCGCCGGACTTGTTCGCTGCCAGTGCTGTCTGCAATTGGTCGATGCGCGCTTGATCCCAGATAACCTCACGCGTGGGTATCAGTACCACCTCTTTCAGCGTGCGTACCGACGTCTGACTGTCCACGTCAAACAGCCGCACCGCTTCCACCTCGTCAAACTCGAATACGATGCGTACCGCGTGATCGTAGCCCGGCATGAATATATCGAGCACTTCGCCGCGCAGAGTGTATTCACCGCGCACCGAGACGCGCGGAACGCGGCGGTAACCGATTTGTGCCAGCGTGTTGCCGGTTTCCAGGGGGTCGAGCGGCTGACCAACGCGGATCATCCTTTCGAGCGAGCCCAGGTAATCAGGCGGTGGAACATAAGCCAGCGCCGAGCGCAGCGAGCAGACCGTGACCGCCTGATGATCGGACAGCATTCGCGTCAGGGCACGTACTCGCCGGCCGAACAGCGGAGAGTTTGTGGGCACCGGCGTGTAGGGCGCGGTCTGCCACCACGGCAGCGGCAGCGCATCCACACCAAACAGCGATAGATCACGGATCAGGCTCTCGGATTCCTGTTCGGTGGCGGTGACCAACAACGCCTGCGTGCTCATCCGCTGCTGCAGCTTGGCAGCAATCAGCGCTGCGAAGCTGCCGCGAGGGCCTACAACTTCTATCGGGCCATCTCCGCTACGCACTGCATCGATCAGCTGACGGTACGAATCCGAAGAACGAAGTTTGTCACTGATGCACTTGTTGAATAATGTTATCATGGAACCGACCGACAATATACAGAGATGGATATGAAAACGCGAAAACGAACCTTAGTGCTTATCCTGGTTGGGCTTAGTCTTGCGGTACTCGGTGCCCACGCCGACGGTATCGATGTTTCCATCCGCTACTTCAATCAGTCTGTCTATTTTCCGCATAGCGACATTGATGTCAAGGTTACCATCACCAACAACAGCCCCGAAACCTATCGCTTCCGGATGGCTGACGACCGGATCTTCAATCTCGATTTTGATGTGCGCACGCTTACCAACGCTGCACTGGACACTACCGAGAACCTTAGCATCCGCCGTCTGACCGCACAACCGGTCTATTTCCGCGACGTTACGCTGGAGCCAGGCGAAGAGCTCTCGTTTGTAGAGAACCTGCAGCACTATGTGGAAATCCCCCGACCCGGGATGTACGTAGTCAACGCGGCCTTCTATCCCGAGTTGATTCAACGCAGCGGAATGCAGCGCACCCCGTCGCGCCTGGATTCCAACCGCCTTTCGCTGTCGGTGCGTCCGTCACCGCGTAACCTCGACGAGGCTGTCCAGGCACGCCTGGACTACGAGACCGGTGAGGTTCTGCGGCGCACCGCTCGATCCCCGGATGAAGTTGTAGCCTACACTATTGAGGCGCTGATGCGCGGGCAGTGGGATCGCTTTTTCCTCTATCTGAACCTCGAACAGATTCTGCGCACCAGTCCCGTCCGAGAACGCCGCTTTGTGCAGCTGTCGCAGCAGGAGCAGCAGCGCGAAATCCAACGTTTTCGAAACCAGCTCATGCAAGGCGCCGTTGACGAAGATATAGCGGCAGTACCACAGCGCTACGACATTCTGCGCACAACCTACGAGCGCCAGAGCGGCAGAGTAATAGCCGACCTGCGCTTCGTTGCTGAAGGATTCACCGAGATCAGACGCTACACCTACCACTTGCAAAAACGCGACGATATATGGGAGATTGTTCGCTACGACGTGAATATCGCCGGCACAGAGTAGGTAACATGAAGGTTCTTCTGGTTTCCGAGCGCCAGGATCTCCGCGGGCAGCTCGATCGTCACTTCAACCCGCTGGGTCTGGAAGT
>SKLB01000041.1 GCA_007123465.1 Spirochaetales bacterium | reverse complement strand
TTAATGGCATCTCTTTTCAACCGTTCAGCTTTCTGCTCGGAGGAAGAAAGCTGAAATCTGGCGTATAGCCAGCGAATTGTCCAACCTAGTGCTAACCCGATGAGAGGAAGGGCGATCCACCGTATAAGCTGCATCGTCACCCCTCCACTTATGGTATAGTGCTAAAACGTAGACGATCACCCCGGTTTTGTCAACCGTGCCTGTTGTATCTTTTTGTGCACACTATTGCCCTGGCGTGTTTTTTGGGGTACGTTGCACTCATGATGGATAAGCGCGAACCGATTATCGAGCTCAAGAACGACATCGAGGCCCAGCTGCTGCACGCTCACCTCGAAGCCGAGAAGATTCCGCACGTGATTGTCAGTAACCACGACTCTGCGTATACCGGCATTTTTCAGGTGCAGTTCGGCTGGGGCCACGTGGAGGCACCCGCCGAGTGGGCTGATCGCATTCGCGAGATCTATAACGACCTGATCGAGAATAGCGCGTCCGGCTGAGTCATGCGCTCAGATCCACTCCGCCTGATCACCAAAACGCCGCCGGTCGAGGCGCTCGTCGCGCCGGCGCAGACGCAGCGTACGCCGCAGCCCACGCTGCAGAAACACCGCCAGGTCTGCCAGTAATTCGTCAACGTTTTCATCCTCAATATGCAGAATGATGCTATCAAAGATAGCGTTGACCATCGCGCTCGGGTTGTGATAGAGGCTGCTGCGGAAAACGCCCTTGCGGGTGCCCTCGCGAATGATGTCGGCAACCATGCGTTCCAGGTAGCGCCGCAGCCCCTGCGAACGCTGCATGCGCCGCGCCATCCCCGGATAGAGGTAGGCGGGCTTGTGCAACAGCACACCGCGCAGAATAGGGTTGCGGCGCAGTCCGAGGGTGATCAGACGATACAGAGCGCGCAGTTTGTTCATCGGCGAGCGCAGTCGCGACACCAGCAACTCGGCGCTGCGCATGCCGTCGGTCTCGATCTGATCGAGCAAGCTGTCGTAGAACGCCTCTTTGCTGCTGAAGTAGTTGTAGAAGGTGCCTGTGCTGAGGCCGGCTTCGCCGGCTATGCGGGCTATCGACACAGCGCGGAATCCATGCTCTTCGAACAGCGAGCGGCCGGCCGCCAGCAGAATAGCCCGTCGATCGCTGCGTGTTTTCGCGTCGCTCTTTCTGGTTACCACCGCTGGATAGTATACACGAAATGAACCCCAAGCTCAATTATTCATTTTACCTTTTTCTCTAATTATTCTGCTTCTACCGTCGCACAGCCTGAACCGCCGCCCAAATTGCCCCGCTACCGCTCTAATTTCCGGAAATTTCACCAAACCGCGCGTGTTGCGAGCGCAGCCGTTGACACAGACCGGAATTGTTCCGACTATTCGGCGCAGAATGCCACAAAAGCTATTTCCAGTGGAGACCAGCAGCCAATGACCGGGTACCGGCTGAAATGTCTTGCCTCGGGGCAAACGCTGCCCGACAGCCGGTCCACGATTCTGCTCGGCAATTCCTCAACCAGGGACGCCGCGCTGTTACGGACCGCTTATTTCCAGCGCCAGCTCAACCCGCGCCACACTTCGTACGGTTTGTACCGCTTCTCGGACTGGCTTCCGCTGTGCCGCGAACTGCAGGGGTCCTCGGCACCAATCACCTATCGCAGCCGCGGTCTGGCGCAACAGCTCGGGCTGAGCCGGCTCTACGTTACCTTCAGCGGATACTGGCCCGAGCGGGGTGCGTCGATGCTCACCGGCACCTTCAAGGAGTGCGAAGCGTTTTCGGTGTGCGGCAGAATACCCCCGGATTTCCCGGCAACCCTGGTAGTTGCGTCAGCGGGTAATACCGCGCGCGCGTTCATCCACGTCTGCTCCCAGAATCGCATACCAGTGGTAGTGGTGGTACCCGAGCAGAATCTGGACGCCATCTGGAGTCCGTTTGCGGTACACGATTGGGTAACCGTGATCGCCGCAGGCGACCGTGCCGATTACGCCCAGGCCATCGAACTGGCCGCCACCATTGCCGCACTCGACGGCTATGTCGGTGAGGGCGGCGCGCGCAACGTAGCTCGGCGCGACGGAATGGGAACCACGGTCCTCTCCGCGGTAACCACTATTGGAAGCATTCCCGACTACTATTTTCAGGCGGTCGGCAGCGGTACCGGCGCCATCGCGGCCTGGGAGGCGCATCAGCGTTTTGTTACCGACGGCCGCTTTGGCACAAATCCAATGCGGTTGATGCTATCGCAGAATGCGCCGTTTCTGTTACTCTACAATTCGTGGAAAGCGCGTTCGCGCGCGCTGCTGTCCCTCGATGAAGCAACCGAGAAGGCCCAGATCGAACAGATCTACGCCACGGTACTGTCCAACCGCAACCCGCCGTGGGCGGTAAAGGGCGGGCTCTATGACGCGCTCCAAGCCACCGACGGAGAGATGTACGCGGTTGATAACCCGGCGGCTCACGCGGCCGCCGAACTGTTCGAGAAGAGCGAAGGTATCGATATTGCCCCGGCGGCCGCCGTGGCGGTTGCCAGCCTGATCGAGGCCGTTGATCGTAACGATGTCGCGCGCGACGCTGTTATCATGCTGAACGTAACCGGGGGCGGCGTGCGCCGCTTCCAGAGCGAACACCCGACGCAGCAGGTCATGCCGCGATTTATTGTGCCGAAGGCACAATCGAGCAGTGAAGACATCGCAGCGCTGTTGCGCACGCGGTAATAGAGCCAAGGAAGGAAAACAATGCAAAACCAGACAGACATCTTTGACAAGTGCAGCGGCGACGGTGGTTACTACGGCGCACAGCGCATTGAGGACGATCACTACTTCACGCGTCCGATTGTTGATCCGATTCCCGGACGCCTGATGGAGTTTGAAGGCCAGCAGCGGATCATGTGGTCGGTCAATAACTACCTGGGGTTGGCTGAGAACCAGGAGATCAAGGCCGTAGCGGTCGAGGCTGCCCAAACGTACGGCGTCAGCGCCCCGATGGGTTCGCGCATGATGACCGGAAACACACCGCACCATCTCGAACTCGAGCGCCGGCTGGCCACGTTCACCCAGAAAGAGGCCGCTGTGCTGTTCAACTACGGCTACCTCGGTGTGATCGGGACAATTACCTCGCTGGCCGGCCCCGACGACACCCTGATCATGGACAAGCTGGCGCACGCCTGCATTGTGGACGCGGCGATGATGGCGCCGGCACAGGTGCGCGTGTTCAAACATAACAGCATGAAAGATCTCGAGAGCGTGCTGCAGAGCGTGCAGCGCCAGTCCAAGGGTGGCATAATGGTCCTGGTTGAGGGCGTCTACGGCATGACCGGCGACCTGGCGCGCCTCGATGAAATCTGCGCACTCAAGCAGAAGTACGGTTTCCGCCTCTTCGTTGATGACGCGCACGGATGGGGCGTGATGGGCAGCCAGGGACGCGGTGTTGCCGACCACTTCGGCGTGCAGAACGAGGTTGACGTCTACTTCGGCACGTTTGCCAAGGCGTTTGCCTCGATCGGCGGCTTCTCGGCGACCACCAAGGCGGTGCGCGACTGGATCAGTTACAACGCTCGCACGCAGGTGTTCGCCAAGAGCTTACCGATGATCTACGTCAAGTCGCTGCAGAAGACGCTGGAACTGGTAATCGCCGGCGATGAGAACCGCGCCCGAATGTGGCAAAACTCGAACCGGCTCAAGCAGGGCCTGCGCGAGCTCGGCTACTTCATCGGCAGCGGTCAGTCACCGATCTGCGCCGTTTTTGCACCAATCAACGGAGAGCAGACCGAAACCGTCGGCAAGCGCCTGGTGAAGTTTCTGCGTGACCGCGGAGTCTTTGCTACCGCCATTACCTACCCGGTCATTCCGCTGGGGTTGTGCATGTTCCGCATGATCCCGACAACCTCGCACACCACCGAAGACATCGACCGAACCATCGAAGTGTTCCGCCAGATGCGAGATGAACTCACCATGGACCTGAAGATGGCCCCCGAGGATCAAGCCAAGATTTCGCGGGTCTACGGCAAGAGCGCAGCCTGACAGGCTGCCTCTGCGGGCTGATCTTTGATGCGCCCCAAACCCATTGCCTTCAGCATCCAGCGTGGCAGGGGCTTGTGCGGATCGCGCCGTCTCAGGTCGAGATACCAGCCGAGACGCTTGATGATTGGTACCTTGTGTGTCTCGACAAACTCGATCAACGTGCCGTCACAGTCCTCGAGATAGGCAAACCTGCCGCCGGCCTCACCCATATCAAAGGTCTCACCGCTGTCAACGGTGAACGGAAAACCGGCAGAAGCGGCCGCGGTCTTCAGACCGTTCATTCCTGCCACATCGAAACACAGATGGATGAAACCCATGTCGCCCCAGTAGCGGTCCGCGAAAACGCGGCGGCCGGGGTAATCGAGCGCCTGTACCAGCTCGATGGTAGTTGGGCCCAGCAGCTCGGCAAAGGCGCCGCTGCGCGGCCGGCTGTGACCCAGCAATACGCGACGCAACGCGGCGTCGCCACCGGGTAGATGCTCGAGATCCTGGAAACGCCCGCTTTCATCGTATATGACAGCGTCGTAGCCGAGGAGGTCGCGGTACAGACCGAGCGAGGCATCGATATCAGAGACACCGATAGTTGCCCCGCTGACACCACCGGTCAGCGAGGCCCCGGGACGCGAAAACCAGCGCTCGCCGCCCTGCACCACTTCGAACACAAGTCCGTGCACGTCGCTTACAAAAAGGTGCTTGTTACCCGCCGGGTCAACGCTGGTAGGACCCAGCAGCATGACTCTGGCGTTGCGCAGACGTTGCTCGACCAGTGCCACATCGGGGGCCTTGATCTTAGTAGTCAGGATTCCGAGGTCCCCAAGAGCCGGCTGGAATGCCGGTGGTGAGCAGACGCGGCTGGTATACTGCCAGATTTCAAAGCCGCCGCCGCCTGCCATGTTGAGCGCCAGCGCTGCATCGCGACTGTGGACATTTCCCCCGGTATAGCGCGTCATCAACGGCGCCTCGGCGGCTTCCTGGAAGACCGGAACGTCCATATTGAAGTGTCTACGATACCATAGCCAGGCGCTCTGCTTGTTTGGCACACCAACGCCGATCTGCTGAATTCCACTGATGGACCATGCTGGATTCTCGTGTGTAGAGGACATGCGGCGCATCGTAGCAAGCCACGGCGCCTTGCGCAAGCGCTCTGCCGGGTTCTGCAGTTCAGATGAAAAGCAGCAGCCAGTTCAGCCCGATAAGCGTACCCATCAGCGCGTACCCCAATACGGTAGTTGACACCTGCTGCACAACAGCTTCAGACTTCTGCTGCCCCGGAACGTAGAGCTCAGTGAGCACATCATCGATACTGCCGATCAGCCGTCGCGCTTCGATACGCTTCTTGCCCTCGATGATCCGCTCAAAGTAGAAAAACACGCGCGCCACCAGTCCGCCGAGCTTACCGGGCAGACGCAAATCGGGCCTGATAGAGAAGAGCGAGATAAACACCAGCCCCACGATGGTGAACCCTTTCATCAACCCGTTGCGCAGCGCAACGCTGGTTACCTGAAGTGGACCGATGCTCACTAATACCCGTCCGATCGGGGTCAACAGATTGAAGAAGGTTATCGAAGCAACCATGATCGCAAAATAGAGCCACATGATGCGCTTACCGGCCAGGTAGACCAGGCCGGAGAACAGCAGCACCTGCCCAATGCGGACAGAGAGCGAGGGTTGCAGCAAGTACGCCGGCAGAAGTAGTCCACCGGTCAGAAACAGATGCGACGCGCTCAGCTGTTGCCGCAGGCGATTGGGTGGTTTAGGCTTACGAGGGCGCATAGTAATCTCTGACGGTAGCCAGCCAGCGCGACTGTTCGGCAAAGCGCGCTGCGAAAAGGCCCACTGCTACCCCACTTGCAGCACCGAGCGTCATGAACGGCGGCGCGATAATCCAGGCGCTACGGCCGAAAATGAAGGTGACCGACAGAAATATCTGCACAGCGTTGCTGGCCAGCGCGCCAAAAACGCTCACGCCCACCAGCGAAATGTGGTTTCGACACAGGTGCCAGGCTGCCAGCATCACAATTGCGCTGGAAAATGATCCGGCGGTGGAGAAAAGAAAGACGTAAGACGCCAGCGTTCCGTTGATCAGCCCGTGCCCGAGCACCTTCAGTAGCACCAGCAGCAGAACGTAGCCCGGCGGGAAGAGCTTGATCGTGATCAGCACCGGCAGATTTGCCAGTCCCAGGCGAAAGAACGGAAAAGGCTTCGGGAACAGATACTCGATTGTAGAAAAAAACAGGCAGAGCGCACCCATGAAAGCGATGAGTTCCAGTTTCTCGTATTGGTGTTTGATCACTGTATTCGCGCAGCCACAAAGGTTATGTTGTCCCTGCCTCCGCCGGCCTTTGCCGACTCTACCAGGTCATGGCCGGCCGAAGTCAGGTCTCTACTGGTTGAAAGTACGTCCCAGATCACTGCGTCGTCAACCATGTCCGAGAGTCCGTCACTGCAGATCAGGAAGAGATCTCCGGGCGAGCTCTGATCTGCAACGCGAAAAAAGTCAATGAAGAACTCGTCCTGCGAACCAAAGCAATTGACCAGGATGTTGCCGGGAATTCGCGGGTCACCGCTGAACTCGCGCAGGGTGTGATCACGCGACAGGCGGTGAAAGTCGCTGCCTGAGCCGAGATAGAAGCGGCTGTCGCCGGCGTGCGCGACGTACCAGCGGCCCTGGTAGTGAAACAGCACCGTTGCCGTGGTTGCCATTCCCTCGTAGCACGGGTTCATGATTCCTTTGCGCAGCAACGCGTTGTGAGCGTCCAGACACGCCTGGCGCAGCGCCCGTTCCAGCTGCTCCTCATCGAGCTCGTTGTCGAGAGTGTTGACGCACTGCGCCAGCTGCTCGATCACGTAGCGGCTGGCGATTTCTCCGGCGTTGCTGCCACCGACACCGTCGGCAACTCCGAGCACCATCGCGCTCCCGTTGTCGACGCTCTCGATTGCCGAGAACACCCCATCGCGAATGAAGGTGCGGCCCACAACGGCGATATCTTCGTTATTGCTGCGAGCCAGTCCTACGTCGCTGACCGCAACTATTTCCAGCATCATCAGATCTCGACCTCGGCACTCGAGAGCGCCGCGGCGCGAAACGCCTGCAGAGTCATCGGCCGCTGAAAATAGTAGCCCTGGATGCAGCGACATCCCTGCTGGTACAGATAGCTTGCCTGTTCATAGGTCTCGATTCCTTCCGCGACCACGCTGATACCCATGGAATCCGCCATCGAGAGTATCGCGCGCACAATGCCCTGCGTATTGCGGTTAATCAGCACATCTTCGATGAAACTCTTGTCCAGCTTTATGGTGCTGATCGGGAAGCGCTTCAGATAGTTGAGCGAGGAGTAGCCGGTACCGAAATCATCGATGGAAATCTGAATACCCATCTCGTGGATGGCCTGAATCTTGCGGATGGAGTCATCGGGGTCGTCCATGACGCTGTTCTCGGTGACCTCCAGCTTCAACTGCGATGGATCGATATGGTTGCGACGCAGGACCCGCGAAATATTCTCGAGCAGATAGTCATCCTTGAACTGCCGCGGCGACAGGTTGACCGTCACAAACAGCCGCTCGAGTCTGGTACCAAGCCAGGTTTCGAGCTCCGCGGTTGCATTGAACAGTGCCCAATAGCCAATCGGCACAATCAAGCCGGTCTCCTCGGCCAGCGGGATGAAACGCGCCGGGGCAACCATGCCGCGCGTAGGGTGCTTCCAGCGAATAAGCGCTTCCGCGCCTACGGTATGGTAGTCGATGATGCCGCTCTTGATATCGTCGATTTCTACAAGCGGTTGGAAATAGAGTTCAAACTGCTTGTCGATCTCGCTTATCGCCTGTTCCTCGAGTGCCCGAATGATGCTGTTCTGCAGCTCCATTTTCTCGATGACCTCATGACCCATCTCAGGATCGTAGATCATCACCGAACGCTGGCGCTTGACGGCGGCCGTCAAGGCGATATCTGCACTGCGCAGCAGCATCCGCTTCGAACGCGCGTGTTCGGGGTAGCAGGCAACACCGCAGATGCAGCCTACAGCCAGCGAATAGTCGGGGAATTGCATCGGGCGCGAGACTTCCTTTACCACCCTGCGTGCAAAGTCGGCCACACTGGCCGGCGGACCGAGGTTTATCACCAGCATTACAAACTCATGATCGCGGGTGTGGTAGAGACGCCCGTTGGAGGGCAATTGTTCGCGCAGGCGCTCGGCGGTGCGGTAGAGCAGCCACTCGCTGATTCCGGCTTCAGTAGTCTGCTTGATATTGTCGTAGCGCTCGTCGAGACTCACGATGATGACGGTTATACTCTTGGCGGTTGGACTTTGCTCGGCTTCCTCGAGAACTGAATGTATGTCGCCGTCCATCACCACATGATTCGGCAACCCGGACTTGCGGTTGTAGATCAGCTGCTTTTCGAGTCGATTCTGCCGCCGTTCCTTCTGCTGAACGGCTTCGCTCAGCCGGCGAACCTGAGCCAGCGTCTCATCCAGCGAATTCTGCAGCCCGCCAACCGACCCCTCGAGAGCACGCACTCGCTGTTTGACATCCTCGGGGACGTCGTCGCGCGACAGTATGTCGCCCAGACGCAGTTTCGCGGTAGCTGCATGAGATGCATCACTGTGACGCCGGTTGTCGATCATTGGACCTGCCCAACACGGTAATATAACACACGCGGCTAGCACAACCCCGGATACGGTATATAATATTAGCGTATATTAGCGTAGCAGAGGCGAATTGCCTCAGAGCTGCCCTGCAAGGAGGCGATTATGATACACGGAATCCGCAAGATGCACGGCTTCAAGATCCACGCCACCGATGCCGAACTGGGACACGTAGAGGACTGGTATTTTGACGACGAGGATTGGGTTGTACGCTACCTGGTTGCCAAGACCGGTTTCTGGTTCCTGGGCAAAGAAGTACTGATCTCGCCGCATTCGGTCACCGCGGTAGATTGGGAGAAGCGCGAAATCAACGTTAATCTCACCAAGCAGCAGGTGGAACAGAGCCCCGAAATCGATACGCACCAGCCAATCTCTCGCCGCAAAGAGAACGAATTTCATCTCTACTACAACGTCCCGGCCTACTGGGGCGGCCTGGGTCTGTGGGGACACGAGATGGTGCCCAACGGCCGACCATTGGACAGCGACACAGACAACGGCGAGGGGTGTGCCGAGGAAGACGAGCACCTGCGCAGCGTTCGTGAAGTGATCGGCTACCGGCTGCACGCGGTGGACGGTGATATTGCGCAGGTCAATGACTTCCTGTTCGACGAGCAAACCTGGGCACTGCGCTACGTGCTGGCTCACCTCACCGGCCGCAGCGGCGGACGCGGAATTGTGATTCCACCGAAGCTGGTCGATCACGTAGTGTGGACGCGCGCTCACGTGGCCGTCAATGCCTCGCAGGAGCAGATTCTCTCCGCGCCGGCGCTGGAAAAAGACCGCACAACCCTCGATCGCGACTTCGAGACCCGCATTTTCAGCCACTACACCACTCACCCGTACTGGGTAAGCGAAGAGGCGCAGCGCGAGTAACCCTCAAAGGAGCGCATCTCGCACTTCTGCCGGCTATTGCTTGACACGCGCCTTATTTTATAGTATTTGTAGATACAAACATTGTCTTTGCAACGTTTAGAAGCGGGGGTAGCATGTATTCACACGACATCATCATCATTGGCGGCGGCGCCGCCGGTCTATCGGTAGCATCGGGCTGCGCTCAACTGGGTATGAAGACGGCTGTGATCGAACGCGAGCACATGGGCGGCGACTGCCTGCATTTTGGCTGTGTTCCGAGCAAGACGCTGCTGCACATTGCAGCCCGGTTTGCCGCGCTGCGAGACGCAGCCGCGTTTTCGCATTCTCCCGCGGCTGCGCTCGAGCCGCAGATGAGCGCCGTCAACGCCAGAGTCGCTGCGGTCATCGGCAAAATCGCGTTCCATGACTCGCCCGAGCGGTTCCGGGCACTGGGCGCCGAGGTCTACCTGGGAAGCGGCCGCTTCATCTCAGAGCACGAAGTCGACGTTGACGGCAACCGTCTTTCGGCCGGCACCATTGTAATCGCTACCGGTAGCCGCGCGGCAATTCCACCGGTGGAGGGTCTGGAGGGTGTCGGTTACCTGACCAACCGCGACGTCTTCTCTCTAACGCAACTGCCGCGTTCGCTGGCGATTCTCGGTGCGGGACCAATCGGGGTCGAACTTGGCCAGGCCTTCCGCAGGCTCGGTACGGAGGTGACAATAGTCGATATGGCGCCGCGGATTCTGCCGCGCGATGACCCGGAGATGTCTGCGATCGTAGCTGCCCGGCTGGAGCGTGAAGGCATTCGCTGCATAATGAACGCCAGGGCTCAACGCGTCTCTGCTGCCAGCGGCGCAAAGCAGGTTGACCTCAGCACGACTGCTGCCGACGGTAGTACCGAGACTCAGACGCTTTCAGCCGACGAGATTCTGGTTGCCGCGGGTCGAGTGGCTAACACGGACTCGCTCAATGCCGCTGCTGCCGGGATAGAGATAGGCCCTCGGGGCTATATCGCGGTTGACAACAAGCTGCGTGCCAACGTGCGCCACATCTACGCCATTGGCGACACAAACGGTACCTTCCCCTTCACCCACGTTGCCGGCGCCGAGGCCGCGCTGGTTGTACGGCGCGTTGCGCTGCACGCCGGCGGCAGCATGAATTACCGCTGCGTACCGTGGGTCAGCTACACCGATCCGGAGCTGGCCAGCGTTGGTCATTCTGAGGCTAGCGCCACGCGCGAAGGCACCCAGCACCGTGTAGTGCGGCAGAGTTTCTCGGGCGTGGATCGTGCCCACGCTGAAGATGCCGCCGACGGTCTGCTCAAGATAGTACTGGACCGCCGTGATCGGGTGATCGGCGTTCAGATTGCCGCTGCCGGGGCCGGAGAGCTGCTGAGTCCGGCGCTGCACGCGGTTGGCAGACGCTGGAAGCTTTCGGCATTTCGTGCCGCGATGACTCCCTACCCGACCATGACAGAGGTATACGCACGCGCGGTATCGGCGCAGATGGCTCCCAGGCTGTTCAATCCGCGCATGCGCAAGATTCTGCGAGCCGTGTTCCGCTATCGCGGTCCCGGACCGCAGTCAGCCGCTCAACCCGACACCCAGCAGGAGTAAGCTATGCAAACAGGCAAAACCGGCACAACATTGACAAAGAATGTGCGAGTAGTACTGTTCGTTGCTGCGGTGATCCTGATGCTGCTGCTCGGCTGGGCGCTGGATGCGCCGCGGCACCTGCAGAATGCGCTGTTCTGGGTAGACAGCCTGGGACTGTGGGGACCGGCAGTGTACGTTGGCATCTATATCCTGGTGTGCATCTTCATGATTCCCGGCTCGATCCTGACTTTGGGAGCCGGAGCCGTATTCGGCGTACTGCGCGGTACTATCTATACTTCCGTCGGTTCCACCCTCGGTGCCACCGTTGCGTTCATGCTGGGCCGCTTTTTGCTGCGAGACTGGGTAAAACAGAAGGTAGAGACCAGTCCACGGCTGGCGGCCGTTGACGAAGCGGTTGACCGCGAGGGTGCCAAGATCGTGTTTCTGCTGCGTATGTCGCCGCTGGTGCCATTCAGCATTTCCAACTATGTCTACGGTCTGACCCCGGTCAAGCTCGGACGCTACATCGTGGCATCCTGGCTGGGAATGATTCCCGGCACCATCATGTACGTCTATATCGGCTCGCTGGCACGACGCCTGGCCGAACTGGGCGCAGCGCAACGCAGCACCTCGCCGATGGAATGGACGCTCTACGTTGTCGGCCTGATTGCCACGGTCATCGCAACCGTGCGGGTAACGGTGGTTGCCCGACGTGCACTCAAGCGGCGCGTCAGCCTCGATGAGCCGCCGAAGGAAGCCCAGCCCGGACCTGTTACGTGATCGGCTTGAGATCGGCAAAGACCCACGGAATCAGCTCGGCCACTGTTGGGTGCGGGAGCACCGTTTCCTGAATTGCGCTGTAAGGAAGCCCTGCCTGCATCGCCAGCGCCAACATGCCGATAATTTCGTCTCCGCCTACTCCAAAGATCGTTGCTCCGAGGATTTTGTTGGTCCCGGCTTCCACCACAACCTTTACCAGTCCGGCTGTTTCATCCTTCTCGCGCGCGCGGTTGATCTTGCTCATCGGCATGGTTGCCATCAGCGCCTTCTTTCCGCTGGCACGGGCCTCGGTTTCCGACATCCCCACTCGCGCCAGCGGTGGATCGATGAACATCGAATGAATCGGCGTGCGGTCACTGATTTTCTTACTGCCGCGGGCCAGATGGTCGAGAAAGACCTGCCCGTCGTGGACCGAGGTGTGCGTGAACGCGCCGCGGCCGTTTACGTCACCGATAGCGTAGATGTGCGGCACTGAGGTGCGCCCAACATCGTCAACCGTGATGAACCCGCGCTCATTGGTAGCCACGCCGGCGGCCTCGAGGTTGAGGTCGTCACTGTTAGGGACGCGGCCAACGGCAATCAGAATATGCGATCCCTCGACCGTTAATTCGCTGCCCGCCTGACGGTAGCTCAGCACAACGCCACCGCGGTACTGTTTGCCCGCGGCAAGCTGCAGCGCCTCGGCACCGAGTTGAAACTCAATTCCCTCTGCGGATAAGACCTCCAGCGCGATATCGCTGATATCGGGATCCTCGCGCGTTACAATCCGCTGATTGTGCTCTAAAACGGTAACACGGCTGCCGAATCTACGGTAGGCCTGTGCGAACTCCAGCCCGATATAGGATCCACCGAGAACCAGCAGGTGTTCGGGAATCTCGGCCAGGTCCAGAACACCGCGGTTATCGAGCCACTTGACGCTCTCGATACCGGGTATCCCAGGTGTCCGGGCGCGTGTACCGGTATGAATAACTATGGTCTCACCGCGCAACCGGGCATCGCCAACCGACAGCGTGCGGTCATCTTCAAAACGCGCTGACCCGGGGTAGAAATCGGTGGCCTCTTCCAGCCACGACTGGAACCCGTCGCTGGCAGGAACGCGCATCGCGTTGACACGCTGCATCACCTTTTCAAAGCGAACCGCTACATCGGCAACATCCACACCAAAGTCTGCACCACGGCGTGCCATATGCGCCGCGCGTGCGCTGGCAACCATGGTCTTGGTCGGTGTGCAGCCCCAGTTGACACACGATCCTCCGACTCGGTCGCGCTCAATCGTGGCAATTGTCAGATTTCGGCTGAGCAGCTCGGCAACAAGTGTGCCGGTGGCCTGCCCGGTTCCGATCAGGATTACATCGTAGTGTTTCATTCACGTTCCTCCGCCGGCTTTATGTTGTAACTACAACTAATATAGCAAAACCACCGTATCGTGTCCAGTCCACGCTGCGCAGGCGTGCCCGGACGCTTGCACGCCTGGCCTGAAAAACAACAGGTCTTTTGCGAAATATACTTGACTACATAACTTTGGTTTCGCGCAACGTTGCCTGGGACACGGTGTACGACGGCTCGTGGGCCGAGTGGAGCAACACGCCTCCAACGTTCCGCGCAACATAGCGCTGGAGGATCATGAGATCCTCTCGGTTGAAAAACCGCAATCCTCGCACTGGATTGTGCGGGTGAAAAGGACGTAAACACGCCCAACCGAGGCACCTAAATCACAAACCGCTCCACCTCGGCGTCGAGCTTGAGAATATTACTCTCGTTCTCCGCGCCGGTACTCGATATCCTGTCGACGTCGTCACTGACCGAGCGGAGGTCAGTGATCATCTGCCGAATCTGCTCGGTGACTTCGGTCGACACAGCCGAAATCGTATCGAGTCCCTGATTGATCGACGCAGTTCCAGCGCTGATTTCCTGCGCCGCGCTCTTGACTTCCGAAGATACCTGGTCAACCGCTCCCACCGCACGCATGATCTCGCCACTGGCAACCGACTGTTCGTTCATGCCCGCCACCATTTCCTGCATAGCGTCTACCACAGACTGCACCTCAGCCACAATGCGCTCGAACAGATCGGCCGCGCTGCGATTTATCTCGCCGGCTACGGTGATCTTCTGGGCTTCAGATTTCAGGGTTCTATCGATTGTTTTGGCGTTTTCGGCGGTCTTTTCGGCCAGGTTGCGGATTTCTTCAGCCACAACTGCAAAGCCGCGGCCGGCGTCTCCGGCGTGGGCGGCCTCGATAGCGGCGTTCATGCTCAACAGGTTAGTCTGCGATGCCACATCGTTGATCACGTCGATCATGCCGAGCATCTCCGCGGTGGACGATTCGATATCACGGATTGCGGTTACCGACTCCTCCATCTTGGAATTGGCATCTCGCGTGGTTGCCAGCAGTTGTGACGCCCCCTGTTTACGGCGCGAGGCAAGCTCCACCAGACTGGCAATTGACGCATTCATCTGCTCCACTGCGGCAAGCGAACCCGAAACCTCGCCCGCCTGCGTGTCGGCGGACTGCCGCATACTGTCGGTAGACGCCGATATCTGGTTTACCGCCGCCGCAGATTGCTGGATCTCCTGGTTCAAGCTCTCGATTCGCTTACCGTTCTCGCCGGCCGTCTCGGAAATACCGCGCAGGCGTTGCGATGCGCGGCTGGTGGCTTCCATCAGCGCGGTCCCGATCTGCCTGGCAACGTCGGAGGCTTCCTTCATCTTGCGCACAACCGTCTGGATACGGCTGACAAAGATATTGAAGCTTTCGGCGGTGCGCCCGATCTCGTCACGCGAGCGAACCTCAAGCCGGGCGGTTAAATCTCCTTCGGAGCCGGATATTGCGCTCAGGTTATGCAGAAGCGCTCGCAGCGGCCGCACCAGGGCGAGGTGCATGAAGAAGAACGCGGTGATAACCAGCGCAACCAGGATAATGGCCACTAGCCCCACCACGTTCAACACAAACCGCCTGACCAACAGCGGTATCTCGCTGACGTCGATACCAACCTCCAACCCGTTGGCGCGGTAGATCAGCAGATCCTCTTCAACTATCCAGGACGCAGGCCCGGCACCGGGCGCAGGGCGTACGTAGCGCACTTTCTCAGCTTCGAGGCGCTCTGCTACACCGTCAAGATAGGTATGATCATCGCGCCGCAGCGGGTCAATCGTTTGCGTCATAATCGAAGCCTCAAACACATAGTGTTTGAGCAACTCTTCGCGATGATTGCCGCCGGTGAAGTAGAGAATGACTGCCTCCACCACCAGAAACGAAAGCGCAATAATGACAATGATCTTTATGCTGATACTGGTGTCTCTGGTTTTCATACCTGTCCTCCGGTCAGAATTTCAGAAAAAGACGCCACCAAAGACAACGAACACAAACAGCCGTACCACGATTGCTCCGGCAACTGCGGCTGCAGTGCTTCTGCCGATACGCCCACCCACCAGTCCACCGCCACCGCCGGCAATAACCGACCAGAGGAAGAACCCGACGGGCTGGAAAGCACCCCATACAAAGTAGAAGACTCCCGAGAGGGCGAATCCGAGAATAACCCCGATCAGCGCATAGCGCATCATCGGCTGCGCTATGCGGTTCTGTTCCTGCATTGAATGCTCCTTACGGACTGTCAGAACGTTACAACGGAGAAGCCGTCGGCTATCAATGAGCGCAGCGACGGATGCCCCTCGTACTCGCTGATCAGCGCCACCCCGCTGGCTTTGATGGCATCCTTGACACCAAACGCGGCAGCACAGAATGCGCACGCACCGCTCACCTTGTCCGATACCGCCTGGTACAATGGCGCGAGCTTGGATTCCTTGCCAGTGAGCTCGGGAACCCAGCGGGTACCGGCGCCATCAAAGATCAGGCGCACTTCATCGCCCTGCTCCCTGGCTTCTTTGACCGTCTCCAGTGCGTTGGCCATCCGCCCCATGTCCGCATGAGTCTCGATGTCTGCCAGAACAACAACTGCTATCTTTGCCATGTATTTCTCCTGATCGCGCCGTTGCACGACTCTTGTAATTACAACTAATAATACTGCCTGTTCTGTATATTGTCAAACCACTATTCTGGACCTTCGCGTATCATCAATCAGCCCCTATCAGGGCTCAGCCGAGCGTCCGGTTCAGGTTATACGCCGCACTGATCAGCGCAAGGTGCGTGAACGCCTGCGGGAAATTACCCAACGCCTCTCCGGTTGGTCCGGTCTCCTCGGCGTACAGCCCCAGATGATTGGCGTAGCCGATCATCTTCTCGAACACCAGCCGACCCTGCTCAAGCTTGCCGCGATCGGTCCGGCCGGCGCGCGTTAACGCTTCTACCAGCCAGAAACTGCAGATATTGAATGTACCTTCTTCACCGGAAAGACCATCGTCGGTCCGGGATATGTCGTAGCGATACACCAGGCTGTTGGATACCAGACCGCCGTTCTCCGGTGTCTTGAGCGTAGCGTCCAGCGTTGACAGCATACGGCGGTCCGTGGGAGAGACAAAGAACACAAGCGGCGTCATCAGGTTAGAGGCGTCCAGCGCGGAGCTGCCAATGCTGACAGACAAAGTCTACCAGCTTACGTAGCTGAACCCAGAAATCGTAGGAGATCGGTTGCCCATACTTGTTGTACAGATACACCGAGTCCAGCAGCTCGCCGTCCTGGCCCAATTCGTGGGTCCGTTGCTCGATCCAATGCATGAAGCGCTCAGCTTCGCGCGCA
>SKLB01000128.1 GCA_007123465.1 Spirochaetales bacterium | reverse complement strand
ATCACCCGTCCGGTAGCGCTGGGCGTTGCCTTTGCACAGCGGCTGGCCGACGGCGACATGACCGGCACGCTGGATGTCAACCAGAGAGACGAGATCGGCGTACTCGCCGACGCCATGCGGCGCATGTCGGACAAACTTACCGATGTAGTGCAGAGCGTACAGGCCGCGGCGCAGAACGTTGCCTCCGGCAGCGGTCAGATGAGCTCCACCGCTCAGGAGATGTCGCAGGGCGCTACCGAGCAGGCCGCCGCCGCCGAAGAAGTCAGCTCCAGCATGGAAGAGATGGGCAGCAACATCCGCCAGAACGCAGACAACGCGCAGCAGACCCAGTCCATCGCACAGCAGTCAGCGCAGAACGCCGAGGCCGGCGGAGAAGCGGTTGATAACACCGTATCTGCCATGAAAGAGATCGCCGAGAAGATCGGCATCATCGAAGAGATTGCACGCAACACCAACCTGCTGGCGCTCAACGCCGCTATTGAGGCCGCACGGGCCGGCGAGCACGGCAAGGGCTTTGCCGTGGTTGCCAGTGAAGTCCGCAAGCTGGCCGAGCGCAGTCAGAAGGCAGCCGGTGAGATCAGCGAGCTCTCATCGCGCAGCGTATCGGTAGCCGAAGAAGCCGGCGAGATGCTCAAGAAGATTGTGCCGGATATCAAGCGCACCGCAGAACTCGTGGAAGAGATCAGCATGGCCAGCAACGAGCAGCGTTCCGGCACCGAGCAGATCAACAAGGCGCTGACGCAGCTCGATCAGGTAGTTCAGCAGAACGCCTCGGCCAGCGAAGAGCTCGCCTCGATGGCCGAAGAGCTCTCGAGCCAGTCCAATCAGCTAGACGAGACGATGCGCTTCTTCAAGTTGAAGGATGGCCAGGCAGCGCTTGCAGGCGCACCGCGGACCGCGCTCGCAGCCCCGGCGCACCACGGCAGCGGCGCCGGCGCGCCTCGGCAACAGCGGCAGCCGCAGCGGCAGGCACAGCACGCCAACGCGCCGCAGGGCAACGGCGGCGGCCAGCAGACCGGCATAACGCTTGCAAATATCAACGAACGCAGCGCGCAATCGGACAGCGACGACGCGGATTTTGAAGAGTTTTAGCTGTTAACCCCGCCGCCGGCGCTCTGCGCCGGCGGCGGGGTGTCAGTCAAGAAGGTCAGTACGGATAGCCGATTGCCAGGTTGAACACCAGGTTATCACGGCGCCACTGTCGCGCCGTCAGATCGATTTCATCGGCCACCCAGCGCTCACCGCGCTCCAGCCACGGCTTGCGCACCGGCGCGGCTGCGTCGAGTCGCAGCACAAACAAGCCGGGGTCGATCCGCAACCCAACTCCGGCGCCCACAGCGGTCTGCTCAACAAACGTTCGCGGGTCAAACAGCCCGGTGTCCTCGCTTTCTTCATCGCCCAGCATCCAGATGTTACCCGCATCGCTGAAGATCGCGCCTTTGAGAAACCCGACAATCGGGAAGCGGTACTCGAGATTGGCTTCCAGCCGCATATCTCCGCTGCGCTCCAGCGCTGGTCCGCCGTCGGACTCCGGCGCTACGGCGCCCGGACCTATGCTACGCCCCTGGAAAGCCCGAATGCTGTTGGTCCCGCCAACAGAAAACTGCTTGACGCGCGGCAGCGCCGAAGAGTTTCCAAACGCGTAACCGGCGCCGGCAACCAGACGTGCGGCGATCTTGCTCTGCTCGGTCAACGGCACAAAGTAGCGCACGTCGGTCTCAAGGCGCGCAAACTGCGAGTACGGCGTCTCAAGTATCACAAACGGGTCATCGGGATCTGGATCGCGCGATTCAAACTGGCCGTAGACCAGGCTCAGCAGCGTACCGGCCAGGTCAACGCTGACATTCAGTACCGTTTGATTGCGCCGGCGGGTGACTGCCTGATCGTTGAAAGAGAATGCATACGAACTGCCGATGATGAACTGTTCTTCAAAACTGCGCTGCAGGCTGGGATTCTGCCGCAACAGCGCGCTGAACTCGCTGCTGAAATCGCGCGGGCGAACCAGGGTTACGTCCAGCGGCCACAGCTGATGGCGCATTTCGCGGCGCGGGCTCCAATCGTAGCCGAATGATCCGGAGATCTGGTCCAGCCGGTAGGTATCAACGCGGGTAAGCGTGTTGTATCCGGCGCTGATCCGGGTTCGCGGCAGTACCGCAGCATCGCCTCCGGCGCCACCAAAGAAAGGGGCTACCACCCGCGGCAGCGTAAGACGCATCTCGGCACCGAGCTCCCACGAATCGAGCTCAAACTCCTCGGTTCCAAGCCGCGTCTCAAATGCGGAGGTAGTATCGATGCTGAACTCTTCGGCACCCCCGAAGGCGTTGCGGTCCCGATAGCGCAACTGCAGTCCGGGGCCGGCAAAATCGTTTGACCGCGTGACCATCTGCAGCTCGCCCTCGATGACTTTCTCGCGCGCGGGCGTCAGATAGACAACTGCGTGCAGTGCGTCGCTCTGCTCGTTGAACTCGTAGCGGATGTTGACAAACCGATAGATCCCGAGTCCCATCAGGCGGTTGATGGTGGCCAGGTGAACCGCCCGGCTGTACAGGTCTCCCGGTTCAAATAGAATAGCCTGTGCCACCACCTCCGGCCGTACGCGAAACTCGCTGGTCAGGTAGTAGTAGCGCGGGGCTATCTCGATAGTCGCGGCGTCATCGGGGGCGTAGCCGCGCCCGGGGCTGTGTTCGGCGTACACCGTTATTTCTTCTATCGGATAGCGCCGCCGGGCACGCGCCGGCGTGTCATCTTTGACCGTCAGCTCCAGCTCTACGGTTGAGGCCTGCTGGTCCAGATCGGCTTCAAAAAGCAGCAACTCGGGCGAGAACGCGTAGAATCCGTCGTCCTTCAAGGCGCGATCGATGCGGATGCGTTCCTCGCGCAGGGTCTCCAGCAGGTATTGATCGCCGGCTCTGATCAAAGTCTCGGCGGTGTGGGCACGGATTGCCGCCGCGAGTTCACTGTCGTCCTGCGGCCAGCTGATCGAGTCGATGCGGTACGGCGGATGCACCGTAACGTCAAACGCCAGCCCCGCGCGCCGGCGGCGTTCTTCAACACGATACTCTACCTCGGCTTCGAAATAGCCGTGATTGGTAAGCCAGCTGCGCATTCGCCCGGCGTTGGCCTGTGGGGACACCTGGTCAAACAGCACCGGCTCCTCGGCAAAGCGTTCAAATATCCACGAACGCAAACCCGGCTCCTCGGGCTCACCAACTACGTGATAGACCCAGACCCACGGGCGCATGATGCCCAACCAGGCGGTGTTCGGCAGCGGGCGCACCACCTGCTGCAGATCCGAGGCCAGCGCTCGTGTACCGCGCACCGGTTCTTCAGAATCAACATCAACACTGGACCCAACGTAGAGTTGCTGGTCCTCTTCGAGAAAACGAACGGTTGTACAGCCGGTCAGCGCTGCAGCAACGGCGCTTAGCAGCAGCAGGCGCGTGAGCTGTTTCATTCCTGTTCTGCTTCCTCACGCTTGCGGATGACCGCTTGCTCGCCGCGCGAACGGAACCACGGCAGATGGTCAAACTCGTGGCGGAAAAGCAGCGATACACCGGTTGTAGTCAGCGCGCCCTCCAGCGGTCCCTGGTACTGCTGTTCGCGGAATCCGCGGATCCGGTAACGCCCATCGGCAGTCAACAGGTACTCGACTGAGAGGTCACCGGCGATCTCACTGAAGCCGGTCTCGCGACTGCGCTCGCCCTCGATGTCAACCTGCCCGCCAAAACGCACAATCAGGCGCTCGTCGAGCAGCCGCTGGCTCAGCTGCAGCCCAACCTCGGTGCGACCTTCGGGGCCGTGCTCAGTGAACTCCTCGTACGATTCGATCTCGAAGGTCAGATCGACACCGGGAATCACACGCCGCGACAACGCGTTCAGCTGGTTGCTGAGAAGCTGACTGGCGCTGGAGCGTGCACCGGCACCGACTACCGCGGCTTCATCAATTCTACCAAGATCATCGGCGACAAACTGGTTGAGGACGATGAGCGAGAACGCCTGCGTATTGCGTCGCGACTCGTTCTGGTTTATCTGCTGTACTGCGGCGTACGGAGCGCCGCCCATCGCGGAGCGCTCCCGCGGCGGCATGTCGATCGAAAACTCGATCTCGGGCTGCATCAGACTGCCCTGCATGCTCAGTACCACCTGAAACAGCAGGTCTCCGGTCATCGCAGCTCCGGGCTCCGGCTCCTCGACAGCGGCGGCAGGCGCAAGCAGCGGTGCCACCGAGGTTCTCACGGTGTACGATGCGCGTACATCCAGCGTTGCCTCCAGCGGATCGCCGGTCCACACCACACTGCTGCCGGAGGCAATTGAGAACTCGCGGCGCGCGATGTTGTAGAACGAGAGCACATAGCTTCCTTCGCTGATTTCGTATCGCCCGGCCAGGCTCAGGGTGCCTGTGGGGTCGATGCCAAGACTCAACTCGCCGCCACCGCGCATCCGCAGCCGGTCTCCACTGCGCTGGTCAACTATCAGTTCCACCAGCGTTGCGCGGTCCACCCGCAGATTGGTGGTCACATCCACACCGGTGAAGACTGTCTGCGCCGGCTCGATCTCCTGTGGCAGCCCGTCCACAGCGTCTCGATCGCGAAACCGCACTACCCCCTCGGCTTCACCGACCAGGGCGCCCGGATCCGGCAGCACCAGGGTAACAGAACTTCCCTGCTGCAACCCGATGTCACCCAGAGCCCGCGGCTCAGCGAGCGCGCCACTGAGACGCAGATCACTGTCGATCACCAGACGGCCCCAGAAGCGCGGGTTGTCGCGCACAGCGGTATCGAGAATCTGGAACCGGCCGGTCCGTATGCCCAGGTCGAGAATGATATCCCGCGGATCGGGCGCCAGGCTGATGGTGCCGTCCACCGTAACGCGGTTACCGGCTTGATCACGGACACTGAAGCCGGCAAATCGCACTTCGTTTCCCGCGATCTCAATTGTCTCGTCTCCAACGCTGAACGACGTACCGAGCTGAGTCACCACAAAACCTGCATCGCGAAACGCTATCGTGCCGTTGATATCCGGAGCTCCAATTGTGCCGCCTGCGCTGATTTCTCCGCTGATGTAGCCACTGGTGTCGGACAGTTCATCGGGAATGTAGCCCGAGAGATACTCGATATCGAGTCGCGTCAGGATTACGTCCACCTCGCCTCGTTGTTTGCCGGGATCAAACCAGCCGCCGGCTTCGGCCAGGTTGTCGTCCTTGCTCACCTCAACGCGGAAGCGCGAGAGGCCGTCTTCGTATTCAGCCTCGAGCACCACGTTACCGACGTCGCGTGAGGCCAGCACCAGGTCTCCTCCGCGCAGATCGGCTGCAATCATCGACAGTTGTCGTTCGGCAAAGAAGAGCGTGACGGCTCCGTCCAGGGCGCCCGAATAGCCGTCTGCGTCCTGATCGAGCAGCGGGATAATGGTGGCAATATCGAAATCGGTGAACTCGATATCGATCGGCGGAAAGGGCTGCTCGTCCAGCGTACGCGAGTGAATCGATATAGCGGACTGCTCCTTCTCCAGATGCAGATTTTCAAAGCGAACAGCGTCCTCTGCGATGTGAATCTGATGATCGTCGTTGATCTGCCAACGGTGCGACCGCACCATCAACTGCTGCGGCTCAAATCGGACCACAAGGCTGCGGTCCTCGACGCGCGCACGCGCGCCGCCGCGCAACAGCTCTGCCCCCTGTTCATCGTCCAGCACCAGATACGCCGACAACGTGTTGCCCCTGGCGTCTCCTCTCAGCCTCGGCTGGTGAAACCGCCGCTGGGCAGCGTCAAAACGGGACGCGCTTATCTCATAGAGCAACACGCGCGGACCGCTGGAAACTTCCAGCCTCAGGTCCCGGGCGCTGAGATTGGCTACGGCAATCTGCTGCACATCCAGCTCCGCGGCAAGCCTACCACTGGAGCCGTCGTAACTCATGCGCGCGTGCGCGGTCGACAGCGCTCTGAGCTCGGGTATCAGCGGCACCAGCAGCGACAGCGGCTCGTTCAGATCTACTGTCAGATCAATGCTGCCGTCGGGGCGCTCGGGAATCTCGCTGTCCGGAAAACCGAAATAGCGCTGCAGGTGCTGCTGCAGATTGTCGCTCAGAGCATCAAAGCGCAGATCTGAACTGAAACGCACCTGCAACACCTCAGAATCCACGTTCAGACGCGAATCGTGGCCTGATCCCTCCGCTGCACTGTACGCGGTCAGCGAGAGCCTGTTCAATCGGTGTTGGCGTTCTTCTTCGCGCAGCAGCAGATTCTCCAGTGTCACCTCAGCACTGAACTCGCTCGGCTGGAGAATCGAGACGTCGAATAGCGCGTCACCACGCAACTGCTGCGGCCCGCCGGCCAGTCCAAGCCGCTCCAGATCAGCGTGCGCCACCTCGACCGAACCACGATACTGCGCAGCATCTGCCCGCTGGTTGACATCGGCCTCAAAGCTTGCATCCAGCTCTTCACCAAACGTTACCCGTGCGCGCAGCGCGTGGGCCAGCGGGGCCCCAAGCGGCGTATCCGGCCACTCCTGCAACGGATGGATCTCGCCCCGCAGGCCGGCGTGTCCGGCACTGCTGTCTCCGGCAAGGTCGGCCTCCAGCCAGTAGCGCGACCCGCTCAACGTACCCGAGATACTCATCCAGTCGGGCAGCAGCACGGGCAGCTGACGCGTATCCACGCCCAGACTCTGCAGCCGTTCACGGTCGAACCGCAGCTGATCGATGCTCACGCTGTACGATAGTTGCTCAGAGGTCACCAGGCCCTGCAGCTCACCGTGCGCGCTGAACCGGTTACGTTCATCCAGAGAGATGTCGATGAGCGGAACCTGCAGGTTATCGAGCGTGCCAAACACCGACGCGCTGACGGCAAAGTCGGAGCCCCGCAGTGCATCGCGCAGTTGCACCGGCAGCAAGGGCAGCACCTGCTCCAGATCCGTGGCTGCCACGCGGGTGTCGTACACCGTTGCCGACACCAGACTGTTGCCGCCGATCAACTGCGGCCGGTCCGTATCGAGCTCATTGCCGGCGTCCTCGTCGGGCGCGGCACTCAGCGAGAACGCGGCGCGCACAGTCGAGTCGGCACCGGCCAGCCACAGGTGGTCAACGCTCACGCTGCGCTGATCGATCACCAGCAACAGCTCGCCGTGCTCGAGACTCAAGCCGTTGAAATCCTGCAAAGACAATCGGCGAACATCCAACAACACTTGACCACGATCGATCTCGAGTTCGGACGCCTGTAACCGAACGCCGTCAAAACGCAGCGGCTGGGCATCATCCTGCTGCCGGCTGTAGCTCACACGGGCGTCGGACAGCGCAGTGTTGTGAAACCTGACGCTCCACGGTTCGATCCCCAGGGCCTCGCGCTCAACCGCCGAGCGTGCCGCCAGCGACTCGCCAAACTCGACAATGTTGAGCGCTTCTCCGTTACGCAGGTGCAGCTGCACTCCAACCAGAGTCAACGACGAGATATCCACCGTGCGGTCAAACAGCGCACGCAGATCGATGACTCCGCGGCCACGATCCACCGCAACCATGGTCTGTCCGTCGGGCTCACTGACGCGCAACCCGGAAAACCAGACTTCACCGGACAAGCCGCCCTGCACCTCGGTGATTTCGATACGGGTATCCGACCGCCGGGCCATGACGTCAAAGAGCTGCCGCAACAGCTGCAACTGCACCCACGGATGCAGCGCCAGCAGCCCCGTTATACCGGCCAGCGCGAGCAACGAAACAATCGAGATTGAAACTATCAGTGCGAGCTTTTTCATCTATCGCGTTTGATCCCTTATTGATATAAGGTACCGCTGCCGCGAGTACGGTGCAAGCGCACACGCAGAATCTTGACACAACGCAGACACGGCAGCACACGCTGGCGAAAACCGCGCCAATGTGGCATAATCGGCGCTACGTCATGGATAGCAACACCGATTCAAGCGCGGTAGACACCACCCTCATTGAAGACGTTGCGCGCACCACCGAAGGTCTCGGCGCACGCCCTTCGTGGGGCGCCTATTTCATGGCTACCGCCTTGCTGCTGGCATCTCGTTCCAGCTGCGAACGGCTTCACGTAGGCTGTGTACTGGTCTCCGGCGGTCAGAACCGCAACCGGATCATCGCCGCCGGTTATAACGGCTTCCTGCCGGGAGCCGTCCACCGTTCGCGCATGCGCGACGGCCACGAGCAGGCAACCGTACACGCCGAGCAGAACGCGGTTGCCGACGCCGCGCGGCGCGGTGTCCGCCTGGACGGAGCTACCATCTACATCACCCACTTCCCGTGTATCACCTGCGCCAAGCTGTTGGCGGCCGCCGGTGTGAGCGAGATTGTCTACCACTACGACTACCGCAACGATCCGCTGGTGCCCGATATTCTGCAGCAAAGCTCGGTAGTGTTGACCCGGCTCTGACACGCAGAGGACTGTGAACCGATGGCCCCCGCGATACGCACCCGAATGGTTATCCTGGCCGATGATTTCACCGGTGCCAACGATACCGCAGTTCAGTTTGCCAAACGGGGGTTCTCAAGTGCAGTCTCGTTTGACGGCACACTACCACCGCAGACGCTGCAGCGCTTTGACGTGCTGGCGATTGACACCGAGTCGCGCTTTGACAACGCGCGCAGCGCCTACGACAGGGTCTTTGCGGCGGTCTCACAGCTGAAGGCCCACGGCGTGCGGCACTTCTACAAGAAAATCGACTCAACCATGCGCGGCAACCCCGGCAGCGAGATTGCCGCAGCACTCGATGCCTCCTCAGCGCGCCTGGCAGTAGTGGCGCCGGCGCTGCCGCACCACGGGCGCACCACTATTGGCGGCCGCTGCCTGGTGCACTCCCGGCCGCTGGCCGACACCGAGTCCGCGCGTGATCCGAGAACGCCGGTAGCACACTCATCAATCGCCGACATCATCTCCACTCAGAGCAGCTATCCGATCACGTTGATCAATCTGGAGACCGTCCGCCGCGGACCGTTGCCTCTGCGGGAGCAGCTGCGCCGGATCAGCGCGGCTGAGGGGCCGCAGATGGCCGTCGTGGACGCCGAGTCAGACCACGACCTGCAGACCATCGCCGCCAGCGTGTGGCAGCTGGATCAAGCGGTACTGCCGGTCGGTTCTTCGGGGTTGGCTCAGTCTCTGGTTCCACCAGGAGTCCCCGCTGCACCGGTGCTGATCGTGGTGGGCAGTCTGAGTTCCAATGCCGCTGTGCAGATCGACTACGCGCTGCAGCAGCGCTCTGAGCTGTGCGAGCTGCGCCTCGATCCTGCAGCCGCAGTTGACGCGCCTCGGGCCGAGCATCGCCGTCTGCAGCTATTGTATAACAACGCCCGCAGCCGCGGCGCGCCGTGTCTGCTACGAAGTCCGGGCAAAACAGACGCCGCACACGCGCGTGCCGACGGCATCGCGCGCTTCATAGGGCATCTGGTAGCCGCTATTGTCCTGAGCGATCCTCCCGGCGGCCTGATGCTCAGCGGCGGTGATACCGCCGTGAAGGTTGCAGCCGCGCTCGGCTGCAGTGGTTTTTCGGTTGAAACCGAAGCGCTACCGGGTATCCCGTGTGGGCACTTTGTGCTGGACCGCACGGCGCGCGGCAGCTCCGCCGCGGTCAATCAGATACCGGTGGTAACAAAGGCCGGCGGTTTTGGCGCCGCCGATGCCATACTGCGTATTCTGGACTATCTCGAGGAGCGGGCGTGATGATTGCGGTTACTATTGGCGATGCAAACGGGGTGGGTCCCGAACTCATGCTCAAGGCGTGGAGCGAGGGGCTGTTCGGCGCAGACACCGTAGCCGTCGGCGATCTTGCCGCACTCGAGCGTGCCCGCGAGGCTCTGAGTCTCAGCATCGATTTTGCGCCACTGGCCGAGCCCGCCGCCCGGCCCCCGGCGAACACACTCGCGGTGCTTGATCTCGGGCTGCTGTCGCCGTCCGACATACACCCCGGGCAGCTCTCTATTGAAAGCGGCAGAGCGGCTATAGCCTATGTTGAACGCGCCGCCCGCCTGGCGCTGGACGGCGTTATCGACGCCATGGTGACCCTTCCGATCAATAAAGAAGCCTGCGGTCTGTCGCAGCCGGGGTTTTCTGGTCATACCGAGTTCATTGCCGAGTTGTGCGGTACCAGCGCTACAACCATGATGCTGGCCTGCGAGAAGCTGATTGTAACCCACGTCAGCACCCATGTGCCGCTGCGAGACGCCATCGAGCGCGTGCGGCAGCAGCGCGTGCTGCAGGTTATCGAGCTGACCCACAGCGCGCTGCTGCGGTTGCGCCCGCGGGCCAGAATTGCGGTTGCCGGACTCAACCCGCACGCCGGCGAACACGGCCTCTTTGGACAGGAAGACGCGCGCGAGATCGAGCCCGCGGTGCAGGCCGCGCGCTTGCGCGGTATCGACGCTCACGGACCGATCGCCGCCGATACGGTCTTCTACCAGGCAGTGGAAAACGGACGCTACGACGCAGTGGTCTGTATGTACCACGACCAGGGTCACATCCCGATGAAGACGCTGGACTTTGACGGCGGTGTCAACGTGACCCTCGGCCTGCCGATAATTCGGACCTCGGTTGACCATGGAACCGCCTTTGACATCGCCTACCAGGGCATCGCGCGCACCCGCAGCCTGCACGCCGCCTACCGCATGGCGCAGCTGCTGGCCGAAGGCCGCTGAGCAAATGCAGACCAACGTTACGCGCCTGCTGCAGGCCCACGGTGTAGCGCACGAGGTAATAACCTACGACAGCGGCGGCGCTGCTTTGGACGCCGGCTCGGTGGCGCGCAGGATCGGCGTAACGGCAGATGAGCTGTTCAAGACGCTTGTGGCACGCGGTGACCGCACCGGTCTGCTGGTCTGTTGCGTCCCCGGCTCGCTGGAGCTGGACCCCAGGAAGGCCGCTGCTGCCGGCGCCGACAAGCGCGTAGCGCTGATCGCTTCGCGTGACCTGTTTGCCACTACCGGCTACCGGCGCGGCGCCTGCTCGCCTATCGGCATGCGTACGCCGCTGCCAACCCTGATCGATGAGACCGCCCTTCTGCAGCAGTGGATCTACGTCAGCGCCGGTGTTCGCGGTGCCCAGATCCGTATTGCACCGACAGTGCTGGCGCAGTTTGTCGGCGCGCGGTTTGCCGATCTCACCTGAGGAAGGACGATTTGCACAAGGGCTCTGCAAAGCGTACACTATAGGCGTGTCGTCTCAAGCGCATGCACCGGACCACAAAGCACCTCGCGACGTCAACGCGCTGCTCGATACGGTTGACTCGATACATCATATTCAGGAGCTCGACGAACTGCTGGAGCGCGTGCTGTACGAGAGCCGCCGTTTTGTCAAGGCTGATGCCGGAACGCTCTACCTGATCTCAAAGCAGCGGCTTTTTTTCAGCTACGTACAGAACGATACGCTGTTTGCCCGCAACCAGGCTGAGTCGCGCTACGTCTACTCCAGCCGCAGCCTGCCGTTGGACAACCGTTCACTGGCCGGCTACGTTGCCTCCAGCGGCGAGTCGCTGCTGATCGATGACGTCTATCACATTCACAGCGACGTGGACTACTCCTTCAATCCGTCGTTTGACCAGAAGTCGGACTACACCACCGGTTCGATGCTGATTGTCCCGCTGATCACGCGCTCGGCCAAAGTTGTGGGAGTGCTGCAGCTGATCAACGCGCTGGATAACCAAGGCCAGGTGGTGCCGTTCTCCGAACAGGACCGACGCTACGTCAATCAGTTTGCTCGCCATGCCGCCAACGCCATCGAAACCGCGCGCATGAGTAAGGAAATGGTACTGCGAATGGTTGAACTGGCCGAGCTCCGCGATCCCTACGAGACCAGCCGCCACGCCAAGCGAGTTGGCGCGTACGCTGCCGAGCTCTACGAAATCTGGGCGCAGCAGCGCAGCATTCCCGAACGCACCATGCGGCGCAACCGCGGCATGATCAAGACCGCGGCGATGCTGCACGATATCGGGAAAATTGCAATCAGCGATGCAATCCTGCAGAAGCGCAGCGCGCTCACCGCAGAAGAACAGACCGTGCTGAAATGGCACACCGTTCTCGGCGCACGGCTGTTCAGCCGCGCCGATTCACCGTGGGACCAGATAGCGCGCGAGGTCATACTGAATCACCACGAGCGCTGGGACGGGAGCGGTTATCCGGGAAGAGTTAAATCGCTGCAGCTCAGCAGCATAGAGTTCGGCGCGGGCAAACGCGCCGAGGAGATCCCCGTCAGCGCGCGGATAGTGTCAATTGCCGACGTGTTTGACGCACTGATTTCCGAGCGTTCTTACAAGAATCCGTGGGTTGAAGAGCGCGCACTGGAGTACCTGCAGCAGAACGCCGGCAGCCAGTTTGACCCCGAGCTGGTTGAGATTTTTCTGGGCATGCAGGACGTGGTAGCCTCGATCCGCCGCAAGTACGAATACTGATCGGCACGGCGCGCCGTTGCGGGGCGACAGACCTCCGCGTCCGTGTTACAATAGCCATATCGGCAATTCAAGACCAACTCACAGGGAACCGCTATGAAAAGCACGCAACACAACACCCCTTGGAGCTTCCTCGACCAGTATCGTGGAACGCACTTCAACGGCACATGGCCCACGCTGGCCGAACTATTCACCATCACCGCAGAACGCTTTCCCGATCGACAATGCTACACGGTCTACGACCCCGAGCGAATCAGCATGACATTCAGTGAAGCGCAGCAGATCATTCTGCGGGTGGCAAATTTTCTGCGTTCGGTCAAGATAGACCACGGAGACAAGGTGGCGGTCAGCGGCAAGAACAGCCCCGAGTGGGCGATTGCCTACATGGCGACGCTGTTTGCCGGCGCCACGGTTGTACCGATAGACTACCAGCTGAAAGACGCCGAAATCGAGCGGCTGCTGTCGGTTTCGGAGGCCCGGGTGCTGTTCATCGATGAAGAGCGTTTTGACCACTTCCGCACGCGCAAGGCCGCCCCGCGCGGCGTGTTCAGTCTCTCCAGCAGCCAGGAGCCGTACCTCTATCATCTCGAAGCCAAACGCGACTACAAGATCAAGCCCGCAGCCGAAGATGACCTGGCCGCTATTCTGTTTACCTCGGGCACAACCGGGCGGCCCAAGGGCGTCATGCTGACACACGCCAATTTTGTCTCGGACTGCCTTCTGGCACAGGCCAACCTCGGCATCTACCACACCGACATCTTCTACGCGCTTTTGCCCCTGCACCACTCGTACTCTATGCTGGCGGTGTTCATCGAGAGCATGTCGGTAGGAGCCGAACTCGTGTTCGGCAAGCGCATGGTGATAAAGCAGATTCTGCACGACCTGAAGGAGGCACGCGTCAGCATGTTTCTCGGTGTGCCGATGCTGTTTAACAAGGTGCTGAACGGCATCATGCGCGGCGTACGCGAAAAAGGCATTGTAGTTTACGCTCTGATTCGATTCCTGATGGGGCTCAGCGGCCTGATCAAGAAGCTTACCGGCAAGAATCCCGGCAAGAAGATCTTTCACAGCGTACTGGACAAGGCATCACTGGCTACGGTGCGGATCTGCATCTCCGGCGGCGGACCGCTGGCGCCGAGCGTTTTTCGGCGTTACAATCAGCTCGGCATCGACTTTGTACAGGGCTACGGCTTGACCGAGACAGCACCGATTCTGACCCTCAATCCAACAGACCATTACAAGGAGACCAGCGTAGGCCGGGTGATCCCCGAGGTCGATATGAAAATCATCGATCCCGATGAACGCGGTGCAGGAGAAATTGTGGTTAAAGGACCGATGGTCATGCAGGGCTACTACAATATGCCCGAGGAGACCGCCGAAGTCTTCACCGACGACGGCTACTTCAAGACCGGCGATATCGGCTACCTGGACAGCGAAAACTACCTCTATCTCACCGGCCGCGCCAAGAACCTGATTGTCACCGAGGGTGGCAAGAACGTCTACCCCGAAGAGATCGAGAACAACTTCCAGCTCTATGACGAGGTCGAGCAGATCATGGTACGCGGCTATCAGGACGATCCGCACAAAAAGGTTGAACAGATCGAGGCACTGATCTATCCCAATCAGGAGCTGTTTGAACAGCAGCTGCAGCGCGGCGAGGCGGGCCGCAAAGCGATTGAAGAGCGCGTCAACGCGATTGTTGCCGAGGTGAACCACGAGATGACACCCTACCAGCGGATCAATCGGGTGGAGCTGCTCGATGAGCCCATGGAGATGACTACTACCAAAAAAATCAAGCGCCACGCCGTAGAGGGTGAACAGCAGCACTGAGCGCCACACCTGCAGGAGAGTAGCTCCGGCTATGGATCACCTGAAGCACCTGCTGGCGCTGGCCGGCACTATTGACTCGCACTGCCATCTCACTGTCACCGCCGGCCGCGGCGTGCCGCTGCGCGATATACTGACGCGCTGCTTTGACGCCGGCATGCGCGCGCTGCTGGACATCGGCATCAATGCCTGGGATCTGCCGCAGAGACTCGAGGCGGCCACCGGATTCCCGCACGTTGTACACAGCGCAGGGGTGCATCCCGCTGAAGCCGAGCGCGTCACTGTCGACACTGCGCTGCACAGTATCCGCAATGCGGTGGCCAACCCGGCCGTGGTGGCTATCGGAGAAACCGGTCTGGACTGGTTCCGCGGACGCGATCACGCCGCGGCGCAGTACGCGCTGTTTGAGGCGCAGCTGCACGCTGCGCATGAGTTTGATTTACCGCTGATTATCCACAACCGGGATGCAACCGAAGATATTCTCCGCGTGCTGCACGATTGCCCGCCGCCGCGCGGCGGGATCATGCACTGCTTCTCAGCGGCACCCGGCTACGTGGACAAATGCGTTGATCTGGGGTTCTACGTGTCATTTGCCGGAAATCTGACGTTCGCTAACGCCGAACAGCTGCGTCTGGCGGCCGCGAGGGTTCCGCTGGACGCGCTGCTGGTTGAAACCGATGCGCCCTTTCTGGCTCCGCTGCCCGCGCGCGGCAGACCCAATCATCCGGGCTACATCGCTCACACCTACGGGGCGCTGGCGGCAATCAGGCAGCAGCCGCTTGACCGATTAATCTGCGCCGTGGCCGAGAACTTCGCGCGTCTGTTTCCCACTGCACCGCTGGCCCCCCGGCAAGAACGCTGAACAGCAGCAGCGGCAAACGCGCGGACCGCTCTTGTTCTACCAGCCGTCCACCATGTCGTCGGGATCACGACTTTCTTCGGTGAAGAGGTCCGTCATGACGCGCAGGCCATCGAAATACACGTAATACGAGCCGTAGGTCTCCAGCATCGCGGGGCGGATCAAGAATCCGAGAATTTCGATACCTGCCAGGTGCGGATAGTGCACGTTACGCTGCATGATGTTGGGCGGAATCGCGGTTGTCATGCGGCGCCAGCCGGAGAAGTTCATGCGGCCCATGTAGAGCTGCCCCTGGTTGCCGAACTGGTCGCGGATAATGGCGTACAGCTCGTGGTTGAAGTTGCGTCCGACCACCCACACCGAGAGCGTCTTGGCAATCCCCGGCACCGGCAGGGGTCGGATAGCCTCAACGTAGATATTGGTTACGCCGCGGCGGAAAAACTCGGTCTTGATACCCAGCACGTATTCATCGGGAATCTCGATTCCGGCGGCTACTTCGGCCTCGATCGGCTCCTTGTCCATTGGCCCGCCCTCGAGCCGTCGGTGCCTGATCACGCCGGCATCGTGCGGCACGTACGTGCGCCAGAAACCTGGGTCCTCAAATCGCGAGATCGAGACTTCCTGCAGAGCCTGCTGGGCGGTATCCTGCCCCAGCTGATCCGGCTGGATATCGTTGACTTCCTGTGCAACCAGCGAGCCGCCCGCAGCCATCAGGGCAATCAGGGCCGTAAGAAATAGTGTTTGTTTCATTGCCGCCTCTCCTACATTCCGCGCGCTTCGTTCCAGAGCTGCTCAACGGCCTCCGGATCACCCAACTGCTCGCCATCCCAGTAGTCCTCCGCCAGGTTGGTTACCACGCGAAGCTCGTCCAGATAGACGTAGAACTCGTTGACGCGTTCTGTTGGTCGCGTCCACAGAACTATCTTGACCAGCTCAAGGCCGCGGCGCTGCGGAACGTAACTCACCTGCTGCGGTATCCAGGTGGGGACGTCTACAAAGATGTTGTCCCACCCGCGGTAGTTTATGTCTCCCACGCGCAGAGTGTGCACAATACCGCGATGATCGCGCAGCTGGATATCGACATAGTAGTCACGATTGGAACCCCAGACCCACATATCGATTGACTGTGCCGTACCGGGCAGAGGAATAGTTCTTGCAACCAGCTCACCGTCCTCGTTCTCCTGCGCCGGGATGATCTCAAGATAGTTGTATCCGATGCGGTTGAAGCCGGCGCGAATGCCGAGCGAGCGCAGCGTCACGTCTTCCGGTTCGGTGCGGTGAAGGGCTTCCGGCCAGGCGCGTACCCATTCCCAATCCAGCAGGTCGTCATTGACGAAGCGGCTTCCACGAACCATCCACAGGCTGGAGGGGTCGTTGAAGTCGTCCAGAACGACCGAGTTTATCATCGGCCGACGCGTCTGAGCCAACAGCGGCGATGAGCCCAAAATGAGCAGCGCCAGAACACAGACGAACAGGCGAATACCCTGTTTCATTCCTTTCTCCTTCCTCATCATCGTTGGTAGGTGCGAGCGCATAGCACTCCAAAGTATATTTCCATCACCAGGCTTTGTCAAATCGCGT
>SKLB01000335.1 GCA_007123465.1 Spirochaetales bacterium | reverse complement strand
GCGCCGTCTGCTGTGCGCGTCTGCTGCGCACAGATTGCCAATCGATAGCGGTCGCATTATAGTAGATGCAATGAGCGAACAGAAACGCGATCTTCAGCAGGTGCCGTGGTGGCAGAGGGCCGTCTTCTATCAGATTTATCCGCGCAGCTTCCAGGACAGCAACGGCGACGGCATCGGCGATATTCCCGGCATCATTCGGCGGCTGGACTATCTGAACGACGGCCGAAAGAACAGCGCCTCGCTGGGTGTTGATGCGCTGTGGATATCACCGTTCTACCCCTCGCCGATGACCGACTTCGGCTACGACATCAGTAACTACACCGACGTGGACGCCATGTTCGGTTCGCTGGATGATTTCAAGACGCTGCTCAAAGAGGCGCGCAAGCGTGACATCAAGGTAATTATCGATCTGGTGCTCAACCATACTTCGGATCAACATCCATGGTTCCTGGAATCTCGCAGCAGCAAAGACAACCCCAAGCGGGACTGGTACCTGTGGCATCCCGGTCGTCCGCCGCGTTTTCAGTGGCTGCTGGGCAAGCACCGCCGCCCGCGCAAACCCAATAACTGGCTGGCGATATTTGAGCTCAAGGGCGCGTGGTGGTGGGACAAGAAAACGCGCCAGTACTACCTCGGCACCTTCACCCGTTCGCAGCCGGAAGTCAACTGGCGTAATCTCGAACTGCGCGAGGCGATGTACGATGTGATGCGCTTCTGGCTCGATCTGGGCGCCGACGGCTTTCGTCTCGATGTAGTCAACTGGTTTGTCAAGGATGACGAGTTCCGCTCCAATCCGTGGAGCATGATCATGAGCCCGGACCTCTTTCAGGACCACATCTACGACCGCAACCGCCCTGAAACCCACGATATCTGCCGCCGTATGCGCGCCCTGTCCGATGAGTACACCACGGATGAAAGGCGCAAACCGGCCGAGGAACGCGTTCTGGTAGGAGAAGTGTTCACCAAGAATGCGCAGCTGGCAGCCGAGTTTCACGGCTACAACAACGATCAGCTGCACATGGCGTTCAACTTTGACTTCCTGTACCAGCCCTGGAATGCGCGCGCGTTCTACCAGTCGATCATGCGCTGGTACGAAGCTATTCCCGCGGGCGCCTGGCCCAACTTTACCCTGAGCAACCACGACCAGCCGCGTCACTACGGCCGCTACAAGAAACCGCTGTTCACCGAAGCGCGTGCACGGGTAGCCGCGGCAATGCTGCTGACCCTCAAAGGCACGCCGTTCCTCTACTACGGCGAAGAAATCGGCATGGACAATCTGCCGATAAGGCGCTCCGATCTTCAGGATCCCTTCGGCAAGAAGACCTGGCCAATCCGCAAATTCGGCCGGGATCCCGAGCGCACCCCGATGCAGTGGGACTCCAGCCCGTACGCCGGCTTCACCGAACACGGCCACCGCCCTTGGCTGCCGATCCCGCGCGACAGCGTGCGCAAGAACGTCGACGTCCAGCTCGCCGAGCCTGACTCGCTGTTGAACTTCTATCGGCATCTGATCGCGTTGCGCAAAGAACACCCGGTGCTGCAGATCGGCGAGATTACCTTTCTGGTCCCCGGCACGCGCAACCTGCTGGCCTACCGCCGCGAGCTGCCGCAGAACGACGCTACGCGTTCTGTAGCGGTTTTTCTGAACTTCGGTATGCGCAAGGTGCTCGATTTCCAGCGCCACATCATCCAGGCCGAGCGCCAGCGTTTTGCCAGGCGCAGTTGGACGGTGCTGCTGGGAACCCACCGCAGCGCCGGTGACTCTGTGGGTCTGCCTACGCTGCAGGCGTGCGAAGTGCTGCTCCTGATTGCAGACCAGTAAAGCACAGAGTCCAACCTGTACCGATCAATCCTCGAGTCGGCCGCTGGACTCGCCGTCTTCGAATTCCGCCATATCCTCGCCGTCGTCATCTGGCCGGGCTGGCTCGGACTGTTGGCTCAACTCGGCCTGAGGCTCGATGCCAAACCGCCGCAACGCCAGGCGCAGATCACCCACACCCTGAGACAGCTCGGCGACGCTCATCGATATCTGTTCCAGTTCAGCCGATCCCTTGCCGGCCTCGGTGTCAATCGCGGAGATCTCGCTTATCATCTGCGCCGACACCTCGATTACGCTGCGCATGGACTCGACAATCTGGCGCGAAACGTCGATAGACTCCCCGGAACCCTGTCTGACGGTTAAAGATATCTGGTTGAGCATATCCATCGCCTTGCGGATTTCGCTGCTGCCGGCGGCCAGCTGATCCGTGGTGGCCGCGATTTCCTGGAACGAATCGGAAACCGCGTGGACCTCTTTGTCGATAGCTTCAAATACGGCTGTGGTCTGATTACTGAGCGCCTCGGCGGTCTGGATGCGTTCGATAATGGCGTTTATCACCCGCCCAATCGAGTTTGAACTCTCGCCGGCTTCGGCAGCCAGCTTGCGGATCTCGTCTGCCACTACCGCAAATCCCTTACCGGCCTCACCGGCGTGAGCAGCCTCGATGGCGGCGTTCATCGAAAGCAGGTTGGTCTGTGATGCCATCGTCCTGATGATGTCGACAAAGCCGGCAATATCATCCACGCTGCCGGCAACCGCCTTGATTGCGTCCTGCATCTCGCCGAGCTGCTCGCCACCGGCCTGGGCGCGTCGGGTAAGGTCGATTGAACTCTGCTTCTTGCTGGCCGTGATCGAAGCTACGTTATCCAGCGACGCCGACATCTGCTCAACGGCAGCGGTGGACTCGGTTACCGCGGACGCCTGTTCGTCGATCGAGCGGTTCAGCTGCTGCACCTGCGTGCCGATGCGCTGCACCGCCAGCGATGAATGCTCAATCTTTCCGTTCAGCTGCAGCACGGTGTCCTTCATGCTGCTGGTACCGCCCGCGACAGAGCGCAAACGCGCGATGGCCTGGCGCGTCTGCCCGCCAAGCCGGCCTTGAACGCGGTTGTTGCGCTCACACGCTTGCCCCACCAGCGCCAGATTCTCGCGCAGACGCGCACCAAGCTGGTTGAAGCCGCGGGCCATGTTCAGCGCCTCTGCGCTGCCCACAAGCGCCAACTCCTGTTCAGTGTCACCATCGAGAAGGCGCCAAACCGCAGCCGTTATTGCACCAAACGGCCTCAGCATCCGCGACAACAACCGTGCGCCGAACAGCGCAAGCAGCAGCAGCAGCAGCGCTGTCAGCACCGCAACCGTGCGTGCAAATCTGTGCAGACCCTGGTAGCGCACGCGGTCCGCAACCAGGTAGCCGCTGTACCAGTCCCACGGTTGATAGTGCGAAAATACCACCCGGTACGGCGAACCGGAAAGCCGGATATCCGCGTGACCTTCAGCACGTCCCGCGATTTGGTCGAACGCTTCGTGCAGCAGCAGCGCGGCGGAGATCCCGTCGCGTTGCGGGAACAGCAGCACTTCACGATCACCGTTGAAAACAAAGGGCTGACCGCGCTGGTCCGGTCCGGCCGCAAATCGGTCGTCCAACCGCTGCAGCAGTGCTGCCTGGCTCTGCTCGGCATCCGGGATCCCCCGGAGGTCTGCATTCAGATCGCGGTATTCGTGCTCCATGAGGCGGATGCGCTCACCGTAGTCCCGGGCGTAGAGGACGTCGATCTCCGCGCGAAACAGGTAGACCGCGTAACCAACGGTGACAACCGACGTTACAACGACTGCACACACACCGAGCAGTAACAGTTTGAGCTTGAGCGAGCCGGGTTTCATTGGTCGAAGTATAGTGCAGCGCCTCGGCTTTCGCAAATCGAGCTGACTGCCACGAAGCCTGGTGACGGCGCCGGCCCGGTTGCCCCTATTCGGACAGCCCCACCATCTTGGCGCTGGCATCCCACAGCTGTTCGGCCAGCTCCTGATTGTGGCTCAACTGCGATGACCTGGTGCGCTTGCAGTCCGAGAAATAGGCCGCCGAAACGTTCTCCACCTCCGGGCTGACCGCCAGGTAGACACAGGTCGAGGCGCCCTCTTCGGCGGAGACACCGCCGGAGTAGTAGACGTGCAGCAGCTTGGTGCGCACCACGCCGGGCGTGAGCGCGTTGGCCGTTACCCCGAGCCGCGTCGTGCGGCGCGCCAGCTCGTAGGTAAACAGAATGTTTGCCAGCTTGGATGCGGCGTAGGCTTCCAGACCGTCGTAACTCTCTTCCATGTTGAGATCATCAAAATTGATTCGTCCGCTGCTATGAGACATCGAGCTGACATTGATTACCCGTGCCGGGGCGCTTTTTTTCAGTATACTGAGCAACAGGTTGGTCAGCAGAAACGGCGCCAGGTGGTTGACCGCCCAGGTCAGCTCGTAGCCGTCGTGGCTGGAACGCCGCTCCCTGGTCATAACCGCGGCGTTATTGATCAGCACATCCAGCCGGTCGCTGTTGGCCAACACCGCCTCGGCCACGCGTCGTACCTGCTGCAGACTGGAGAAATCTCCAATCACCGCCTCAATCGCCGCATCGGGAACGTGTTCCCAAAGCCGCTGTGTAGCGTGGCGGATGCGCTCCTGGTTGCGGCCGTGAAGTATCACTTCGTGGCCCTGTTTGGCAAGCGCGATTGCAGTTGCCAGCCCGATGCCATCGGTACTCCCGGTCACCAGAATTCGCTTGACCTGCTGCGCGCGCGCGTCTGTTGCTGCCTGGGACATCGGCGTTCTCCTTGGGACCCATTCTACCCGATGCCGGCGATGTTGACAGCCCATGCCCGGCAAAGTAGACTCAAAGGCCATAGCAATAGCGCCCCGGTAGCTCAGGTGGATAGAGCAGCTGCCTCCTAAGCAGCAGGTCAGGCGTTCGAGTCGCCTCCGGGGTAGAACAGCGGGTTTCATTTCCGCGGCAGCTGTTATATGCTCGGCGGCTATGGAACTGTCACGCTTTGGAGAAAAATTTACCAGCGAGTCCGGCATCCTGGCCCTGATGGATGACCTCGGCAGGGCGCTGGCCGGCAGCGACAAGAAGTACATGCTGGGCGGCGGCAATCCGGCGCACATACCCACTGTCAACGCCGTCTGGCGCCGGCAGATGCAGCAGGTTCTCGATACGCCGGAAGCACTGGAGCGCATGCTGGCCAATTACGACCCGCCGCAGGGAAACGCTGCCTTTATCGAGGCGCTGGCGCGGCTGC
>SKLB01000194.1 GCA_007123465.1 Spirochaetales bacterium | reverse complement strand
GTTGAGTTCTTTGTCCAGCCCGGCGCCCGGGGCGGATACTTCAACTTTGAGGTCAACTGCGGCGGAACGCTGCTGCTGTATTACATCGAGGACTGGCGGCGCACGGATGACGGGTTTGAACGCTACCGGCCGGTGGCGCACTGCGATGCCGAGGGAATCGTTGTATCACACACGCTGCCGCAGGTGGTTGAGCCTGAGATAGCGCATCCGGTTGAGTGGTCGGTGGTGCTGCGCATTCCGTTGCGGATGCTGGAGCGTTACGTCGGGAATCGCGTTGAGCCTGCCGGAACATGGCGGGGCAACTTCTACAAATGCGCTGACAACACCAGCCACCCCCACTGGGCCAGCTGGTCTCCGATCGGAGACAGGCTCGATTTTCATCAGCCCGAGCGGTTTGGAATGCTGATTCTGCGAGGTCAGTAACATGGGCAGAGCGGGCGCGATGCGGTTTGGCAAAACGGCCAACGCCAATTTCCAGAACGAGATCAACATCTCGATTATCTTCAACTACCTGCGCGAACGCAGCGCGGTCTATCGGGCACAGATCTCACGAGATCTCAGCATCAGCGCGCCGGCGGTGTCACGGGCAATTGAGAAACTGATGGAGCGCGGTTACGTGGTTGAGTCCGAGCCGATCCGCACAGCCAGCGGCAAGAAGGCGGTAACCGTCAGTCTTAACGTGGCTAAGGGTTGCGTGATAGGTATGGACCTGCTCAAGGGCAATCTGAAAATCGGGTTGTTCGACTATCGGGGTGTGATGATAGACCGCTGGTGCGGTATGCGCCTCGCCGAGAGCACTAACGTTGCCCGCGATCTGATTTCCGAAATCGAGCAGTTTCTTGAGCTGGCCGATTCCCGTCTACGGCAAACCGGTGCCACGATAGTGCCGCAACTGAAGGCTATATGCGTTGGGGTTCCGGCAATTGTGGAGGCCGGCTCGGCCCGACTGACCAGCGCTGTCTTGTTCGCTAACCTCAGTGGTATCAATCTGAAGCAGATCCTCGGTCAACGCTTCAACGTCCCGGTCTACGTAGAGAACGATGTCGACCTCTCGGCGCTGGCCGAGAACCAGTATGGTCAGGGGCGCCAGCATCGGGACCTGGTCTTTGTCGAGGTCTCGGCGGGAATAGGTGCAGGGATCATTATTGACAATCAGCTGATTCGCGGTGTGAACGGCGGTTGCGGCGAGCTCGGTTACATGGTGCTGGGCCCCGCAGACCTGGGGCGGACCAGTCAAACTCAGGGGCCGCTGGAGCAACGCGCTTCGACCGAAGCAATGCGCCAGTTGGCGCTGCAGGCGATCGAGCAGAATAGAGCGACGCTGATCAGCGAACGTGCCGCGAAAAGCCCCGATGGTGTCACCGCGGCGCTGCTGTGCGAGACAGCGCTTGCGGGGGATGAGGTGGCGTGCGAGATAGTCCGCGGTATCACCGGACTGCTCTCGGCGGCCATTGTCAACCTGATTGTGACTATCAATCCCGAAATTGTAGTGTTTGGCGGTGAAATCTGCAGCCTGCCCGGATTTGAGGAGCTGTTTCTGGAACCTGTCCGAGAGGCGGTGCGGGTATCGGTGCCCTTTCAACTGCCCGAGATTGTTGTCTCCACGCTGGGTGAGGACGCCGGGGTGATCGGCGCCGCGCACATGGCAATCGAGACACTGCTGCTGGGAAAGTACCCGTACCGGATCTGACGCCGGCACAGCGTGCGGTGCTAGCGCGCGGCGGCCGCGGCAGCGCGGTGGTCTGCCAGGATCTCACCGAGCGGATCGCGGTCGGTTGCCGAGAAGCCGAGGTGTGCGTGTTGGCGCCACCCCTCGGCCAGCTCAAAGCGGCCGGACATTGCCCCTACTGAATGCGACATCTGGCGCGCGGTCTCCAGGTAGGAACTCAACCCCTGGGTGCGATCGAGCCATTCGCGCTGGCTCTGGTGGCAGGCCAGCATGCTCAGCTTTTCGTCGATCACGCTCGATATGTCGATAAAAAAATCCGGGACTATGGTGCGCCGCAGGCCGTCGGTGAGGCCGTACGGCAATGCGTGGTACAGGAACACGTCCTGGAAGGTTGCCGCCTGCGGCGGATCGGTTACGTAGCTCGGTATACCGCGCGAGAATGCGGCGGTCACACCCAGGCGTGAGGTGTTCATGTGGTCTTCCATGTAGTCTTCGGGCGAAGGCAACAGCACGATATCCGGCTCGATCCGCCGTACAACGGCGGTGAGCTTGGCTACCAGCTCGGGTGTGTAGAATACCCCCAGGTCCTCGGCCAGGCTCTCGTGGAAGGTTGCGCCGAGGTATTCGGCTGCACGCATGGATTCAATCCGGCGCACGCGGGCGGTCTCGTTCTTGTCGAGCTCCGCGGACCCCAGGCAGCCGTTGGCCAGATTCATGTAGTGAAGCTCGCATCCGCTGTTGCGCAACAGGAAGAGCGTACCGGCCATCATGAACTCAATATCGTCCGGATGGCAGGCCAGTGCGAACACGCGACAGGGCATAACCGTTCTCCTACTGCATGTCCGGGCGGCAGCTGCCGATTCCCGGGCGCAGATAGCTGAACTGAACGTCGGGATGGTCGGCCAGCAATGACATCGGCACGGAGCTGTCGGGAATGCGCTTGGAAATCATCAGCGCGGTAAGACGGATGCCGAAGGCGTTATCGTGGTATCCGGGGTGCCAGATCGATACTCTGTCCGATTTCCAGGTTTCCCGCGGTCCAACAGTGATGGCTCGACCGGGAATGTCCGATACAACCCCGCCAACCGACGTTCGTGCGTTCTGAATCAGCGTCAGTGGATGCAGGTCAACCGTTCGTGTGCCGAGTTTACGGAATTCCTGCGCTGACGGGGGAGCGTCTGCGTACTGACCTTCCCGTTTCGGCGGGTCATTGAACGCCCAGTGCTTGACCTCGCCCTGTCCGCCCTGCATGACCATGCAGCGAACGCTGTCAAACGATGCCGAGAACTGGTCCATGCCCGAGACGGTCGGGAAATGGATGTTTTCTTGCGGCATGCGCAGTTTCGGATCGATGCGGTCGAAACAGAGGGCCCGGTCTGTGTGGGCAAAACTGATTGGATTCTCAGGATCCATCTCTTTGTCTCCCACCAGCCATTCATCCATGCCCCAGAAGTGGCCGTTGCGGACGTCGATCTGGAGGTCGTTGACAATCTGAGCCACAATCGGCAGCTGGGCTGTGGGGCCAATCGGTCCGCAGATGCCGGTGGGCTCATTCTCGGTTGCCTGCATCCAGGTGTGGACGTACTCCAGCGCTTCGGCGGCGTAGAACTGCTCTATGGTGTCGTAGAACCTGACGCTGAACCCGGGCCGCGACAACTGCAGGATATCCTCGGCGCTGAGGCGCGCGGCATCGCGCAGGATTTCTTCATCCAGCGTTGTATAGTCCCACCAGTCCGGGGCTACTTTGCTGATTGCTCGCATCTTTCCTTCTCCCTTCGACTGCTAACGTACGGTTAGTAACTATATACGAAGTATAGACGCTATCCGCAGCGTGTCAAGCGAACTGCCACGAAGCCTGGTGATGAAACCCGGGCGGGCGCTATAACACCTGTAGTACCTCCGCGGCGTGCTCCGCCGGGCTCACGTCGGGAAACGCCTTGATAACCGTGCCGTCTTGATCTATTACAAAGGTAGAGCGCAGAATCCCTTCGTACGTCTTGCCGTCTCTGCTCTTCTGGCCCCAGGCGCCGAAGGTCTGGATGACCTTCTTGTCCGGATCGCTCAGCAGGTCAAAGGGCAACTGGTACTTGCTGCGGAACCGGGTGTGTGCGGCCGGGTCATCTGCACTGATGCCCAGTACCACCGCGCCGCTGTCCAGAATGGCCTGGTGGCTGTCGCGGAAGCTACACGCCTCTTTGGTGCAGCCGGGGGTATCATCCTTGGGATAGAAGTAGACCACCACCTTGCTGCCGCTGAAGTCTGAAAGCGAAACCTGCTTGCCGTCCTGGTTTGTCAGCGTGAAAGCCGGCGCCTTTGTTCCTTCTGTTAACATGGTTTCCTCCATTGGGGTTGTGCTGCACCAATAATACACTTTGGGCCACTGGAGGGGAAAGCAAAAACCGCGCTATAGTGTCGGCCAGGATGTACGCGTCTGTTTCGGTGATTATTCCGGTCTACAACCGCTACGACATGTTGATGCAGGCGCTGCAGAGCGTGCTGGCGCAGACGGCAGCGCCGCACGAGGTCATTGTGGTGGACGATGGATCAACAGACATAGATGCACCACGCGCCGCGCGGCTGTCCGGGCTGGACCCGCGCCTGCGCTACCGGCGCATAGCGCACTGCGGCTGTCCGGGAGCGGTGCGCAACGCCGGGGCCGAGCTCTGCAGCGGCGACTGGATCGCACTGCTGGACTCGGATGATATCTGGTTGCCGCATAAGCTGGAGCTGCAGCTACGCTGCGCCGCGGAAAATCCGGATGCGCCGCTGGTCCACACCCGCGAGCGCTGGCTGCGCAATGGCCGCGAGGTTTCACAGGCCGGCCAGACTCACAGCCGCAGCGGCACGGTCTTCCCGGACGCGCTGGTGAAGTGCATCATCGGTCCGTCAACGGTCATGATGCGCCGCGCCGTCTACGTCCAGCTGGGCGGTTTCCGCGCTGACATGCAGATAGCCGAGGACTACGAGTTCTGGCTGCGCGTTTGCGCGCGGCATCCGGTGGCCTACGTTGACCAGCCGCTGGTGGATAAACGCGCCGGCCACCGTGATCAGCTTTCCCGGAAGTACGGCCATATCGAACGCTTCCGCATCGATGGTCTGCTGCAGCTGGTTCAGGACGGCTACTTCCTGCAGCCGGAGATTGCGGCCTCAGCGGAACCGGCTGAGTTGCAGCGCCTGGCGTGCGCCGAGCTGGCGCGCAAGTGCGCGATCTACGCCGCCGGTGCCGCCAGGCGCGGCCGCAGCGGCGAGGCGGCGCGCTACCGCGCCCTCGCTCAGCGCTACCAGCAGTGAGCAGCGTGCTTCGCGCCACCGCCTGCCGGGCTCACAGCAGCCGCTGGTAGACGCGGTGGGTCTTGTAAACGCGGCCGCCGAGGTCGCGCATGGCGGCCAGCATAAGCTCTGTGGTCTCGGCAATCTGGGTCATTTCGGCGCTGATCACG
>SKLB01000163.1 GCA_007123465.1 Spirochaetales bacterium | reverse complement strand
CATTGTCGGAGCTTTCCAGAAAAATGTAAGCCGCATATAAGGAGCGTCCGATATTTGAGTATAGCAGAGCTATGAGACGATGCAAACGGCCGCTATTAGTCGCAACGCTGCTCATTGGATCGATTGCCGTGGCCTGGGCACAGGACTATTCAATTGCGCTCGATCTGCGCCTGGCGCGATTGGACCGCGCGGTAGCCCCCGAGATGCTCGATGACGATGTCCTTTTCACCTACGCCACCGATGGCCGCGTTCACCACGTTGGCGCGGCGTTTGCACACGAAAACTTCCGCACCGTGCACACGTTCTACCGCTGGCGTCCGTTCAACGGTAACGGTTCAGCGCAACCGGACGGGCTGTTCTTTCTGAGCTACCGAGTGCCGGCGGGAGTCCAGCGGCTCGAGTACCGCCTGGTGGTCGACGGAGTCTGGATGGCGGATCCGGCCAACCCCGCCTGGCGCCGCGACCGCGACGGTACCCGGCTGTCGCTGTTTGAGATTCCCGAGCGCGCCCGGCCGCGCCCTGATACCCCGACAGCGGTTTCCGGGCGCCACAACGTGATGCGCTTTGTCTTTGAGCCCGCGGATCCCTCGCCGGCAGGGCTGGAGTCTATTCACGGGCGGCAAGCGTTCCTCGAGCAGAAAAGCGGGCTGGATGTGCGGGTTGCCGGAAGCTTCAACCGCTGGGACCCCTTTATGCACCGTCTGCGCGAAGATCCCGCCCGGCCGGGGCGCTACGAGGCCGAAATCACGGTTCCGCGCGGGCGCCACAGCTACTACTTTGTGGTCAATGGCCGCCGGCTGGTGGATCCGCACAATCCGCAGCAGCGCTACCATGCCGACGGCTACGCGGTCAGCAGCTTCAGCGTACCTTGACAGCCCTGCTGTTGGGCTATAGTCTATCGCTACGATATGGCCACGATCAGGGAAGTGTATGGCGATCTCGCCATGCAGATGGTACAGAACTCTCGCCAACCTGACAGGATCACGCACGACGCGATTTTTCAGGAGAGTAACCTCAACAACCGCTCCCTGATAGAAAAAATCCTCGATGACCTGGTGCAGCCGGGCAGCTCAATGGTGGGCGCCGATCATATCCGCGAGCTCTACCAGCGCTGCAAAGCCGGCGAGCCGGGGCTCCTGCTGCTGGAGCACTACAGCAACTTTGATATTCCGTGTCTGTTCTATCTGATGCACAAACTCGGCCCGGAATACGCCGAGGCAATAGAATCGGTTGTGGCAATGGCCGCCATGAAGCTCAACGAAGAGAGCAGATTTGTGCTGGCGTTCACCGAAGCCTACACCCGCATTGTGATCTATCCCGGCCGCGCGCTCGAGGTGGCCGCCCGCGGCACGCAGGAAGAAGAGGAGATCCGCAAGGCCAAGCAGATCAACATGTCTGCCATGCGCGAGATGGTGCGCTGCAAGAACACCGGCCGCATAATCCTGCTCTTTCCTACCGGAACCCGCTACCGGCCGGGCGTGCCGGACAGCAAGCGCATCCTGCGCGCGGTGGATACCTACATCAAGGGCTTCAGGAACGCCGTCTTTGTCGGGATTGCCGGCAATGTGCTGCTGGTCAACCCGGAGTCCGAGATGTCAGAAGACTTCCTCAACCCCGATATAGTGACCTTTGCCGCCGGCCCGGTAATCTCATGCAGCCAGTTCAGGAATGCCGCGCGCGAGGCAGCCCCCTCTGACCAGACACCAAAGGATGCCGTAGCCGAGGCGGTAGGCCGCAAGCTGGACGAGATGCACCAGGTTGCCCAATTGGCACGCGCCGAGGCGCTCAGCGGTTCTCCCGCCGCCACAGACTCAGATCCAGCTCCATAGTTGTCATCAGCGTCTCAAACCCGATGCGTTGCAGCATCTGCGCCAGCACAGCAGAGCTTCCCGGCAGGCGCACCAGCAGGCGGTCTACCCCCTGGTGATGCGCGCGCTCCAGATAGGCGCGGATCAGCGTTGATGCAATCCCCAGCCCGCGGAACTCGGGCACAACGTAGAGCTGCACAACCTCGCCAACGCAGCGCCCGCTGTCCAGCCGGTCGTGCTGTGCCCACAGAACGCCCGCCGGCTGCTCGGCCGGCGTTACGGCGTAGGTCAGCCGCGCTCCCTCGCCCCACAGCGGCGGACGCTGCGCCTGCAGCCGGCGCTCCAGGTAGAGGCGGTAATCCTCGGCATAGTCGGCAAACAGTTCGTGCAGCGCGGCACTGTCGTGCTCTGTGACCATCTGTGCCAGTTCTGCCTGCAGCGGGCCGTCGGCGTGCTGCACGGCAAAATCGCTCAGCACCAGGTCTTCGGTTTCAGCAAAGTCCGGCTCCATGTGATCGAGGCCCAGGGCGTCGCATACATCGCCGTACCACTCGACTACCAGGTTGCGCATCTCACGCTCCTTGTAGCGGTACCACAGCCGTTCGATGTCAGGCCGCTCTTTGACGCAGTTCTTGAACTGGCGGAACACGCCGCGCCCGGAATCCAGGATTGCGCGCAGCCGCTGCCGGTAGACCGGATTGTGCAGCGTACCGGTGAAGCGCTCCATCAGGTTGTACCCGTCTACCGACTCCCACAGCGGCAACGGGGCAAAGCGCTGCTCGCTCTCTTCATCGGCCTCTTCCGCCGGAACAATTTCCATGATCTCCAGGTCTAGCATATAGTCCTGGTCCTGATCCTCCATCGCAAAGATGATCTGGTCCACCAGCTCACGGGTAAGCTCAAAGGTCATGCCGGCGCCTCGCTCTTGCGCCGTCCGCCGCCACCCAGGTGGCGCACTTCATCCAGCGGCATGCGGATAATCTTGCGCGTGCGCCGGTCAAGGACTTCCAGCTCGCCGTTCTGCACCGAGCGCAGCGAGATCACGATCCGCATCGGTATACCCAGCAGGTCGGCGTCCTTGAACTTGGTGCTGATAGACTCATAGCGGTCATCCAGCAGCGCCAGCGGACTGAGCTTGCGGTAGACCTCTTCCACAATAGCGCGCACACGTGCCGACTTGCCTATAGACAGAATGTAGAACTGATACGGCGCCAGCTCGGCCGGCCAGATGATACCGCGATCATCGCTGTTGTGCTCTACAACCGCGGCTATCAGCCGCCCGATGCCGATTCCGTACGAGCCCATATGCGGGTAGATCCGCTCGCCGCGCTCACCGCTGAGGTGATAGTCCATGGCCCGCGTGTAGAAATCACCCAGACGAAAGATGTGCCCCAGTTCCATCGCCAGGCGCTCCTGCAGCGGATTGCCGCAGTGCAGACAGGCGCTGCCGGAGTCTATGCGCGCGATATCCGCCACGATATCGGCGTCAAAGTCACGGCCAAAGTTTGCGTTGCGGTAGTGGTACTCCTGCTCGTTGGCTCCCAGCACCAGGTTGGGCGTATCCGCGGCCGCCTCGTCCACCACCACGCGGATGCCGCGCCGTCGGCGCTCGGCAGCGTTCAAGCCCAGCGGAGAGAAGTAGCCGGTGACCAGAGCCGCGGAATCCAGCTGCTCCGGAGTTGCCTTGCGCAACACCGAGTCGTGCAGCACCTGGCCGAGTTTCTCCACGCTGACCTGATGATCGGCGCGCACCAGCGCCATGACCAGGCCTTCGGCGGTTGCATAGGCCATTGTCTTGCCCAGGTGCGTGCGCGGCAGTTCCAGACAGGCCGCCAGGCGCGCCATGCTGGTGCACCCCGGCGTGTGCACGCGCTGCATCTCCCGCGGCGCCGAGATAACGCTCTTGTGCGAACCAACCGCAACCTCGTTGTTGGCGGTATAGCCGCACTCTGGACAGACCACTACCTTGTCATCACCGCATTGGCTCTCAAACAGGAACTCAAACGACCGCTCGCCGCCCATGTAGCCAACTCCGGCCTCTGCGGCCATAACCGGAACAGCGCAGCGTTCAAAGATCCGCTGGTAGGCGCCAAAGACCCTGGGAAAGAAGTTGTTGAGCTCCACAAAGGTACGATGGAACGAATAGGCGTCCTTCATCAGAAACTCTTTACTGCGCACCGGCCCGCAGCGGGTTCTCTCCTCGTCGCGGAACTTGCTCTGAAACTGGTAGAGAAAGGTGGGTAGCTCGCGGTACGAGCTGACCGTAGAGCGCAGCAGCTCCACCATCGCTTCCTCGTGCGTTGGCGCCAGAACCAGCCGCTTGCCGTTGCGGTCGATAAACTGGATCATATCGCGCTTGATCAGCCGGTCGCGGCCGCTGCGGCGCCAGATCTCGTGGGGATTGACCAGCGGAAGCAGTACCTCCTGCCCACCGAGCTTGTTCATCTCCTCGCGGATGATCGTCTGCAGGTTGGCAATCACGCGTTGACCCAGCGGCAGCCATGAGAACAGCCCCTGTCCCAGCGGCCGCAGAAAACTGCCGCGCAGCAGCAGCCGATAGCTCGGGGAGTTGACGCGGTGAGGAACCTGGCGCAGAGTCTTACCGAACAGCCGACTGTAGCGCATGCGGGCTATTGTACGGCCCAGCTCGCCGCCCGGTCAACCGCACGCCGGCGCTCAGGCGCGCGGGGGCCTGCCTTGACAGGCCCGGCCGTAGTACGCATAGTTGGGTCAACCAACCACACCTTTGACAGGAGAGAGTTATGAGTCTTATAGAGTACGTAGAGGCCAGGGAGATTCTGGATTCGCGCGGCAACCCCACCGTGGAAGTCGATGTTGTTCTCGAAGACGGTTCGCAGGGCCGCGCCGCGGTGCCCTCGGGAGCCTCCACCGGCGAGCACGAAGCAGTTGAGCTGCGCGACGGCGACAAGAACCGCTTCATGGGCAAGGGCGTGCTCAAGGCCATCGAAAACGTCAACAACGTGATTGCTGCTGAAATTGAAGGGCTGGATGCACTCGACCAGGTCGATATCGACCGTACCATGATCGAGCTGGACGGAACCGAGAACAAGAGCAAGCTCGGCGCCAACGCCATCCTGGGCGTCTCGATGGCGGTGGCACGCGCAGCAGCGGACTACCTCGGTGTGCCGCTGTTCAAGTACCTCGGCGCCTACCACTGCTGCACCCTGCCGGTACCGATGGCCAACATCATCAACGGCGGTTCGCACGCCGACAACTCGGTGGACTTCCAGGAGTTCATGGTCATGCCGGTTGGCGCGGAGACCATCCGTGACGCGGTACGCATGAT
>SKLB01000076.1 GCA_007123465.1 Spirochaetales bacterium | reverse complement strand
TGTACTCCACGCTGTCGGCAATCAGGTCTCGCGACGGAAGCGAATAGAGCATGCCGTCGTGGCCCATCGCTATGCCGTCGTCGATGGCAATAGTGTTGAACTCGGCCGCAAAGCAGCCGTGCGCCTCGATACGCTGCTTGACCAGTTGGCCAATCTGGTGCAGGTGGACGTGTCCCGGTACAAACTGGGTGAACGAGTTAGCGATGGCGATGATCGGCTTGCCGAACTGCTGCTGCTGCATGCCGTTGGCACGCCACAGACTGCGTGCGCCGGCCATGCGGCGGCCCTCGGTGGTGGTGCTGCTACGAAGTGGTCGGGGCATTTCTCTCTCCTGTTGCGGCTATCTCGGCCAAACGCTCAATTATGTTCAAGTGTTGCGTGCAGGCGTCTTCACAGCGGCCGCACTCTACGCAGCGCGCTGCCTCATTCATCGGGACATCCCAGTGGTACTTCAACCGGTTGATCAGCTCTTTTTCGTCGCGCAGGATCAGCTGATTGTAGGCATCCATCAGCTGCGGGATGCGGATCTCTTCAGGGCAGCTGCCGAGGCAGTAACGGCAACCGGTACAGATTCCCTCAAAAGAGGCTGCGGCGGTCTGTTTGATGCGATCGAGTTCGGCGTTGCTCAGCGCTGCAAACTTCTCAACCGCATCCACCGCTTCATCGATGTGCTGCCGGTTGCCAAACCCGACCAGGGTTACGGCGATGTCGCGGTGCGCAATCAGAAAGCGCAACGCTGCCTGCACAATAGTCTGTCCGCGTGCCGAAGCGTCGGCGCCGTTGGCCTCACCCAGCAGAAATGCAAAAAGGTCGGGGTTCTGTGGTATGAGGCCGCCGCCGAGCGGATTCATCACCACGCAGCCGATGTTGTGGCGCCGGATTGCATCAAACGCCGCCTCGCGGGTGCGAAAATTGTATGCCGAGTAACCAAACAGCACACCCTCAAAGACGCCTTCGTCCAGCAACTCGCGGATATCATCGCCGATCAGATGGCTGGAGACACAGATGTGGTTGATCAGTTTTTCATCGCGCAGTCTCTGAAACGTATCGAGCAGGCCACGGGCCTTGCGCTGGCGCCAGCTTTCCAGGTCGGTGATGCACCAGGCGTGATAGAAGTCGATAGTCTCCACGTCGAGGCGTTTGAGCTGTTGCTCGATCTCGTTTCGAATCCCCTTCTCAGTAGACTCGAAGGTCTTGCTTGTCACGTAGTACGGCAGATTGCGCTGCCGTAGCCGGCGCAGTCCGGCGCCAAAGCGCTCCTCGCTCTTGACGCCAAAGTACTTGGGCGCTGTGTCGAAGTAGTTAATACCGCGCTCGGCGGCGTGCACCAGCATCTCCACGCAGGCCTCTTTGTCATCAATTGCTTCAAAGCGCATCCCGCCAAAGCCGATTACCGAAACCTGCTTGCCGGTCCGGCCGTAACTGCGGTAGATCATCGGCTGACACTCGTGAGTTTTGCTGCCATTATGGCAGCACGTTAGCCTATGAACGGCAGTTCTGCAATACCGAGGTGAACAGCCCGTGACTCCAACTAATCAGGATCTCGACATTCAACGCTTTGACGCACGCCCGATTCTGCTGCTGGTAAGCGTGCTGTTTCTCACGTTTGTGCCGCGGATGCTGCTGGCACCGCTGCTGCTGCGGATTGAAGCCGGGTTTGGCCTGACTCGCGCGCAAGCCGGCGCGCTGTTCTTCTACATGTCCCTGCCGTACAGCGCAGCCATGCTGGGATCGGGGTTTGTAGCCGCGCGGCTGCACCACCGGGGCACTATTGTGCTTTCGCTGGTAATTGTGGGACTGAGCCTGATGCTGCTCTCGCTGGCCGCCTCGGCGTGGCTGTTGCGCGCGGGGCTTGCGCTACTGGGCGCCGGGGCGGGGTTGTACGCGCCTTCGGGGATAGCAACCCTGACCGGGGTGGCGCACGCGCGCCACTGGGGGAAGGCGCTGGCAATGCACGAGCTGGGATTTATATTGGGTTTCTTCTCGGCGCCGTTGCTGGTGGAACTGGCGCTGCGCTTTGCAAGCTGGCGTGCGCTCTACGCGCTGCTGGGCGTTATCTGCCTGCTGGTTGCATTTCTCTACGCGCGTGTGGCCTCCGGCGGGAGGTTTGCCGGAGCTGCACCCCGATTGCGCCACATCACGGCTATCTTCTCGCAGGTCACCTTCTGGGTGGTGGCGCTGTTCTTTGTTCTGGCGGTTGGCCTTGAAGTTGGTGTCTACTCGATGCTGCCGACCTTCCTGGTGGCCGAACGCGGCATGAGCGAGACCGTGGCAAACAGCCTGGTGGCGGTCTCGAGGCTTACGTCCGTGCTGCTGGTGTTCAGCTCGGGATTTCTGGCGGACCGCTTTGGAGCGCGCCTGCTGATCGCGGTGGTCTGCGTTGCCGCCGGGCTGGCTACCGTACTGATTGGCGTTGCCGGCGGCGCGCTGCTGGTGGCGGCGGTTGTGCTGCAGCCAATGCTGGTTTCGGCCTTCTTCCCGGCGGGGTTTATCGCGCTGGCAGGCGTTTCTTCACCACAGACGCGCAACCTGGTGGTCTCGATGGTGATCCCGCTGGCGTATCTGTTTGGCGGCGGCGTAGTGCCGGCGGGAATCGGGTTTCTGTCGCAGCGCGGTCATTTTGGCGCCGGATTTGTGGTTATTGGTGCTTTGATGATAGCCGCGGTTGGCTTACTGCGTGTGCTGCCCGAGCGCAAGAGCCGCTGAACGGACCGGTGCAACTTGACAGCTCCGCGGCCCCGGGCGTAAGATTGAAATATAGTTCTATAAGGAGGGATCTTATGACAAAATTATCCAAGTCTCCGCTGACGCTGCTGGTAGCCGCCGCCCTTTTGGCGCTGTTGCTGGCGGCCTGTGCACCGGCTGAGCCCGAAGAAGAGCAGATCACAATCGAGATGTGGTTCGGGCGCCAGGAGTTTGTGCCGCACGACGAGTTTGAACGCTTCCACGCCGAGAACCCCAATATCCGCGTCGAGTGGGACGTCATTCCGCTGGAGCAGGCGCACACCGACTTCCTGCGTAATCACGCCGCCGGAGCTGCACCGGACACCGTGCAGATCTTTCATGAGTTCACCGCTACCATGGTGGCCCAGGGCGCATTGCTGGACATCAGCGAGTACGTCCAGGCCTGGCAGCAGGAGGACCCTGAAGACTTTGCCGACATCTATGACATCGCATTCGAACTGACCAGCTACGAGGGCGGGATCTACGGCGTCAACGTGCATTCGGGTCCGTTCTTTATGGGCTACCGCAAGGACTGGCTGGAACAGGCCGGGCTGGATGAGCCGCAGACCTGGGAGGAGCTGCTCGAAGCGCTGCGCGTGTTGCAGAGTGACGTGCTCTCCGGTGATCAGTACGCGTTTTCACAGCCGGGAGGAGCGCATCATCCGCCGTTCTGGCTCAATTCGATCTACATGTCGATGGGCGGCCAGTTCAGCGACACCGGATTGCCGATTATCGATTCCGAGGCCGGAATCGCACTGATCGAGTTCTATCAGACGCTCGCGCGCGAGGGCCTGCAGGATCCCGAAGCTGCCTCCTGGGCATCGGGTGATTTCCGCGGTGCCTTTATCGGCGGTCGGGCAGCGTTCTTCCCCGAGGCAATTAACGTGTTTGCCGTTGCCCAGCGTGACCTGGACTACGCTACAGAGTGGGAAGTTATGGTACAGCCGCCGCGTGAGGGCGCCGAAGCGGAATCCCGCGTCAACGCCTTCGGTTGGCCGTTCATGGTCAGCTCAGACACCGAGCACCCCGAGGCGGTTATGGCAGCGTTGCGCTACATCTTTGACCCGGAGATCGTCATCGACGTGGCCAAAGACTACCAGCCGGCAAACCGCGCCAGTGTTATGACCAGCGACGCCTACCTCGAGGCGCATCCCTATTTCCCGATCCTCGAGGACAGTTTTGCAGAGCAGGTACCGTATCCGACGCATCTGCGCAGCCCCGAGCGCAGCGACATCCTGAACGACATGAAGCGTGAAGCGCAGGAGAACCCCGATCGAAGCGCAGCCGAGATTGCCGCGGAGTACCAGGCGCAGCTTGATGCACTCGATGGCTGAGGTGTAGAGGCCGCACTGACAGACAGCCGGTCGGGATTTTCTCAGACCGGCTGTCTTGACACAAAGGAGGCTTGCAGTGGCATCAACAACCGGTCTGACCGGCCACCCCGGCTTCAGAAAGGCGGTGCCGTACCTGCTGATAACGCCGGCGCTGATCTTTGTAGTAGGCATTCTGGCCTACTCGGTAGTGTACGGAATCGGCATGTCGTTCTTTCGCATCGATCTGGCGATACCGGGGCGGCCGTTCATTGGACTTGAGAATTACCGTGTAGTCTTTGCTGAAGATCGCTTTATCAATTCGTTCGGTCGCTCACTGACGTTTGTCTTTTTCAGCGTAACCCTCGGACTGCTGCTGTCGTTTGGCTTTGCGCAAGCTCTCTACCGCGTAAAGAAAGCGTCGGCAGGGTTTCGCGGTTTCACGCTGGTGCCGTATCTGGTTTCCGGAATCGCAACGGCAATCATGTTCCGCTTCCTGTTCAGCGGGTCTGTTGGTTTTGTTAACCAGCTGCTGATGGGAATGGGTGCCGACAGGATTCTTTTTCTTGGCAACCCCAACTGGGCCCTGGCGGTGGTAATTCTGGCCAACACCTGGTTCATTGTTCCGTTTTCTACGCTGGTGCTGTTGGCAGGGCTGCAGGCCCTTGATCCGGATCTGTTTGAGGTAGCCACCGTGGAGGGGGCTTCCAAGGTTACCGTGCTTTTCCGGATTATCATTCCGCTGATCAAGCCGATGATTGGTATCAGCCTGGTGTGGATGAGTTTTGCCAGTTTCAATATGTTTGACGTTATTCTGCCGCTCACCGGAGGTGGTCCCGGGCGGGCCACCGAGGTTCTGGCTGTCTATATGTATCGGGTAGGATTTGACTTCCTGCGCTACTCGCAGGGTGCAGTGGTTATGACCGTTATCCTGGTCTTGAATATTGTGGTCAGCGTGTTCTTCCTGCGTGTCTTCCGAGGCGAGGATTAAGCCATGAAAAGCCAAATCAATCTGCAAATTATCGGCAACGCGGTCAACAAGCGGCTCTACTGGATTCCACTGATCCTGCTGGTGGGCTGGACCGTGTTTC
>SKLB01000205.1 GCA_007123465.1 Spirochaetales bacterium | reverse complement strand
TTGCCTGCGCCAGAGCGACGATCGCTTCGTCCTCCACCAGCAGGATAGTTTTTCGGTTGTCGGACATTGATGAAAATATAGCACCGTTCAGCGCGTTTTTGTACGCGCGACTGTGACAAATATGGCAATAATGATGGAATTGAAGTCATTTGTGGTTCCGATCTCCGTCCAGGCGGTCTCCGCCGCGCGCTGCTCAACGCTCCAGAATTGTCCGTAACTGCTCGATGGCGGTGTCGATTGTCGCTCAACCGCCAAACAATCGCGGCAGGGTGGTTGCCAGCAGTGGCACGTAGGTGATCAGCAGTACCATTGCCAGCTGGACCAGGAAGAACGGCGCAACGTGGCGGTAGATCTCGGGTAGCGGTTTGTCAAAGCGATAGGACGACAGGAACAGGTCGATGCCGACCGGCGGCGTGATAAAGCCAAGCCCCAGGTTGGCCAGAAAGATAACTCCAAGGTGGACCGGGTCAATGCCAAACAGGCCGCCCAGCGGAACCACCAGCGGCGCCACAATCATGATTGCCGAGAAGATATCCATAAAGCAGCCGGTGACCAGCAGCGTCAGGTTGAGCAGGATCAGGAATACTATGCGAGACCCGATAGCGGCCTGGACCCAGTCGCGCAGCATGATGGGGATGCGGGCGTCAACGATGTAGAACGAGAGCGCCCGCGCCGAGGCCAGGATGATCAGTACGCCGCCGGCGATTGTGATGCATTTGAGCGCCACGGACGGCAACGCTCGCAGCGTGATTTCGCGTTTGAACAGCACCTCCACCAGAACGGTGTAGATCACCGCCACCGCCGCGGTCTCTACCAGGCTTGCTGTGCCGCTGAAGTAGACCACGACAATCACAACCGGAAGCAGCACTTCCCAGATCGCCTCACGCACCGCCGCCAGCGCAGCCCGCGGCTGGAACGGCACCACGGGGGTGCGGCTGCGCGATGAGACCACCACGCCGATCACGCTGAACACCGCCACAATCGCCAGTCCCGGCAGGATGCCGCCGAGGAACAGGTGAAAGATATTGACCTGTGCAATGGTGCCGTAGATGATGATCGCGAGGCTCGGCGGAAACAGCAGTCCGATGTTGCTGGCCGAGGTCAGGATGCCCACCGAGAACGACTCGGGATGATTGCCGTCGGTGTGTAGTACGTAGAACAGTAGTCCGCCGAGAGCCAGGATGGTGACCCCCGAGGCCCCGGTGAACGAGGTAAAGAAAACCGAGGCAAACACCGCGGCGATCACCAGCCCGCCGGGAATCCAGCCGAACAGCGCCCGAAACAGCGTTACCAGCCGCTCGCCGGCCCTGCTTTCGGACAGCAGGTAGCCGGTGAAGGTGAACAGTGGAATTGCCGGGATGGTGCTTCCGGTGAGCATCGTGTAGCCTTCGTTGAGAATAACCTCGAGCGCACCGCCGGCGCGCGCGAACAGAAGAAACGCGGTTCCGGCCAGCACCACGAACAGCGGCGTTCCGGCAAACGCGGAGATCAGCAGCACTATGATCGCCGGCACTGCAATTGCGGGCATTATCACAAGCCACCGATCCAGTACCGATTCAAGCCACGGCGGCGGCATCATGGTCACCGTGTAGGCGATATTGACAATCGGCTCCCAGGCCAAGAAGGTGCCCACGGCAAACCCGATCGCAATCCCCAGCGCAGTGAAGCGACCGCGCGGAACCTGGCGCGCAAAGCGCACCGCCATCACCGTCATGGCGACCGGCAGTGCCGAAACAAACAGCTGTATCGGAACAATCCCGACGCGCTGGCCGGGACCAAAGCCCAACAGGACAAAAGAGAGTGCACTCCACGCCAGAGCGGTGCAGACCGCGGCAGCAATCAGTCCGGTGACGCGTTTGAGGTAGTCACCCAGGATATTGCCGTGGCCGTGGAACCCGCTGCCCATCGAGAGGTGGCGCCCCTCGCGCGCGGTGATCATGCCGCCGATGTACCCCAGCAGCAGCACGAAGTGCACCAGGTAATCGCTCTGGCCCAGGATCCCGGTGCGCAGCACGCTGCGCAGCACGATCTCCAGCAGCGGAAAGAGCGATAGCAGGACCAGCGCCGCGACGGCGACACCGTCTTCAATTCCGAGCAGCAGCCGGGCCGCAACGGGTCTGCCCGCAGGCGTGCCGTCGGACTGCTGCATCCTACCTCCGGTACTCGGTGAGCAGGTTCTGGATGTGTCGGTACATCTGTTCGTCGAACACGGTGCCGACGGTCACGTCCCGGCTGCGTTCAAACTCGTCAATCCAGCCGCGCCGCTGGGCGTCACTAAGCTCGGTGACGGTCAGGCCGTAGTCCTGCATGGTACTGATGGCCTCGGTCTCGAGCTCCTCCATGACGGTCTCCAGGCGGTCGACATGGCGCACAACCGCGGCTACCAGTTGCGGCTTGAGGTGGTCGGGTACGCGGTTCCACGCGCGGTCGCTGACCACAACGCCACCGATAAACGGCGCAACTGGCAGGTCGAGCATGTAGGGAGCGCGGGCAAACCACTGGAAGCCGGCTGCGGCAATCGGGCTGGAGTAAAAGGCATCCACCATGCCGCTGTTCAGCGAGGTCAGAAGCTCGTTCTGTGCCACTGGTATGGCCTGATAGCCCATCAGGCGGAAGGCCTGCAGCAGCTCCTGGTTGTCGGCCGCCGCGGCCAGACGCAGGCGTCGCAGCGAGGCCGGGGAGGTCAGCGGCGCGTTGGCAAAGAACCGCACCCAGCCGCCCTTGGACCATACCAGCGCGTGGAAGCGCGCGCGCTGCACCGAGGAACTCAGCACATCGCTGACCTCGGACAGGACGTAGTCCAGTTCATCCTCGGTTCGGATCAGCAGCGGCATGTTGAGCGTCATCACTTCGTCGGCCAGCAGGCGCAGCCCACTGCTGGTGAAGACGGCCATCTGGATCTGGCCGATGCGCATCTTGCGCACGACATCGGGCTCGTCACCGGCGATAGCGTTATGGTAGATCTGCAGCGTGACCTGACCACCGGAGATTCGGGCCCAGTCTGCGGCCATGCGATTGAGTGCCGCTCCCCACGGGGAGTTTTCCGGCGCCACGCTGGCCAGTTTGAGGGTCACGGCCGATGCGCTCGAGGCACTCAGCAGTACGATGGTCAGCACGAGCAGGCATCTACGGCTCAGTCTCATAAGTCACTCTCCTCGTTGTCATCGATTCCGATCAAGAAGAAGCGTTCCAGGTTTTCCAGGTACCAGCGTGCCTGGCGCTGTTTGATAGTGTTGACCAGCAGGTACTGCGGTGCAGCATCTATATCTACTTCCAAAGCCTGCTGCATCAGCGAGATGAACTCATCGAGATCCTGCTGCGGCAGGGCGACGCCCAGCGCCAGCTCAACGTAGGGGCCGGCCTTCACACCGCCGCTGATCTGCAGCGCATGGGCAAAGTGCTCGCGTGCTTTGCCGCGGTCTCCGCCCATGCCCTCGGGTACCGTGGCGTAGTACGAGATGTAGAACTCGTGGATTGCGCCGTTATCCCACTCCGGTTGCAGTTCATAGGCGCGCTGCATCAGCGCCGCCGCCTGTCCGATTGACATGGCCAGCCGCAGATCCAGCGGGTCGGTGGACAGCGCTCCCATCCAGCCCGCCGCGGTCCAGTAGAGACAAGCGATGTGCTCGACCTTGACTTCGGCCAGCGCCACCTCAAGCGCGTCGCCCTGTGTCGCGCGCACGGCGGCTTCGATACCGGGATAGCGCAGATCCAGCGCGCGCAGTACCATACCGCGCCCGCGCAGGTAGAGATTCTTGGCGCGGCGGATCTTGTTCTCGCGCCGCTCGTACTCCTGCGGCGGCAGCATCGACGCGGGTATCTGCAGGAAGGCGTTGGCATAGCTGATATAGGCGCTACCGGCGGCGCGCAGCAACGCCGGATTGTCGGGATCCTGCTCCAGCAGGGTATCGTAGAGTTTGAGTGTGAACGGCAGCGCCTGCGCCACCAGCTCCGGATCGTTGTCCTGCGCAAATGCGCCGGCGGCTCCTTCTTCGCTCGAGAGCACATCGCTCAAGGCCCGCACCGCCAGGCGGTTGATCGAGCACGCCGAAGCGCCTCCAAGGAGCGCAAGAGCGATCAGAAGTTGAAACAGCAGCCTGCGATCAAACATAGTCAGTCCATTCTATACGGTAACCGCTTTCCGGGGGAAGCGCTGCGTACCTCAACGCTGCCGTATTTCCTTACCAGTTTGCTTGTGTTGAATACACCCGCCACAGGCGTTGGAGACTGAGATCGACTTGTCTACAGGAGACTCTCGGCGCTACAATATGCGCTATGGATTACGTGCACGGTCTTCTTACGGCGTCGCAGTTGAGCTTCGCCTCGATTACGCTGCGGTTGTTTGTGAGCCTGCTGATTGCCGGCGCCATTGGAATCGAACGTGAGCGGCACCAACAGCCGGCCGGCCTGCGGACCCACATAATAATCGCCATCGGGGCCACCCTGTTGATGATGCTGTCGATTTCGGTTGCGCAGCAGCACGGTGACGTGCGCGGAGACCCTGGACGCATCGCGGCCCAGGTGGTCTCCGGGATTGGCTTCCTCGGTGCCGGCGCTATTCTGAAGTTCGGGGCCGATATCCGCGGCCTTACAACGGCCGCTTCGATCTGGACGGTAGCAGCCATCGGGCTCGCCGTGGGCGCGGGACTCTACGCCGCGGCAGCCGTCGCCGCCGCCTTCATCCTGTTTGCGCTGATCATCCTGGACCAGGTAACCGACTGGTGGTTTCCCAAACAGGTGATCAAGGAGCTGCAAATCCACACGCGGAGCTCCGAGATCCAGACAAGTGAGATCGGTACGATTCTCTCCGGGGCAGGCATCAGAGTTCGCTCGCTGAATATCGAGCACGCGGTGCAGGAAGGCGAGACCCGCTTCTGCTACGTAGTGCATATGCCGCGCAAATTCAGTTACCGCCAGCTCTACGAGCGGCTCGAGACGCTCAAAGAGGTCTGCAAGATTATCATAGGCGAGCGAAGTGTATAGCCAGCGTTCAACCGGGTATACACCGCAGTGATCTATGCCACGGTGATGCTCTCATCCAAAAAGACATCCTGAATGGCGTTCAGCAGCGCGATGCCCTCATCCATCGGACGTTGAAACGCCTTGCGGCCGCTTATCAGTCCTGCACCACCGGCGCGCTTGTTGATCACCGCGGTGCGAACCGCCTGGGCAAAATCGTCCTCGCCGGAGG
>SKLB01000222.1 GCA_007123465.1 Spirochaetales bacterium | reverse complement strand
GTGGCGTTTTGCCGCCGAACCTTTAACAATCAAACGTGGATTCCTCCTGTGCATTAGAACACGTTACCGTGCAGTGAATTGAAACGTTACCAAATCCTACCACTGCTGTCAAGCTGAGCCGGCAGGCTTCTTTCCTTTTCGCGGTATTCGCGGTAGATTGAGCCCGAGGTTATAGTGATACGTTCGATCGCGTTTGGGGCAAGCCTGCTGGGAATACTGTTCTACTGGGACCTGCAAATGAAGCTCCGTGCCCTGTGGCGCTACCAATGCGCGCGCGACTACGCCGACCGCTATATTCATCACATGGCGCATTCGCTGTTCAATCTGGCGCGAGTCTACCTCGGGCTACGGATTGTCATCGAGCGAACCCCTGAGATCACCCTTCCCGACCATTTCGTGGTCGTAGTCAACCACCAGTCGCTGATCGACATCGTTGCGGTGAAGCTGGCTCTTCCGGAGCATCCGGTGCGTTTTGTTGCCAAGAAAGAACTGGGTAAATGGTTCCCCGCGGTCTCGATGGTGCTGCGCCTGCAGCGCCACGCACTCATCGACCGGCGTAGCAACCGCGACGAGACTATGCGCCAACTCGACGGGCTTGCGCGCCGCTCACGCGCCGGCTCCTGCCCTGTCATTTTTGCCGAGGGTACGCGATCGCGTTCGGGGCAGGTCCTACCGTTCCAGGTCGGCGCGATTCGCAGGATTCTGTCGATCAATCCGCTGTCGGTGGTGGCGCTGGCCGTTGACGGGGGCTACCAGGCATCTCATCTGCTCCATCTCTCGGCGCGCGGCCGGAACGTGGTCTTCCGCACCAAAATACTGCAGGTATTCCCGGCCGATGCTTCCAAGTCCGGGGTGTCAAGGACCGTAAAAGCAGCTGAAGCTGCAATTCGCAATCAACTGGACGTGTGGCATCGTGGCTGAGGCTTCGACATTCTCCGAGTACCGGACCCTGATTCCGTACGCATGGCGTTACCGCTGGTTCTACATTGTGGGGGTGCTGTGCCTTATCGTGACTTCCGGGGGGCAGCTCTTCATTCCGCAATTTGTACGCCGGGCGGTCGATACCATGGTTTCAGGCAGCTTTACCACTGCGGATATCGGCACGCTGATGATCACACTGATCGTAGTATCAGTGGTAATAGCTGTAGGCCGTTTCGGCTGGCGCTACTTCATTCACGGCGCTTCACGCCGCATCGAGGCTGAACTGCGCAACCGGCTTTTCGACCATCTGCTGGTACTTTCACCGCGCTACTACGCCACAGCGCGTACCGGTGACATCATGGCGCGCGCAACCAACGATATGCAGTCTATCCGCATGGCCACCGGTATTGCACTGGTGGCGTTCATCGACGGCGTATTCATGACACTGGCTATTCTGGTAATCCTCTTCAGCCAGAATGTGCAGCTGGCAGCAATCACAATCATCCCGCTACCCTTGATTACGGTGATGATTATTTTTGCCGGCCGCCTGGTGACACGCCTGTTCCGCGACGTTCAGGAGGGCTTCTCCCACCTGAGCGAGCGCACCCAGGAGAGTATCGCCGGGGTGCGTGTGATCAAGTCGTTTGTAAAAGAAGACTATTTTAAGCAGAAATTTGAAGAGACCAACCTGCAGTACCGCGAACGCAACCTGCGCTACATTCGGCTGTGGGGACTGTTCTTCCCGATGGTAACCTTTCTCTCGGGCCTCACTACACTGCTTCTGTTGCGCTTTGGTGGATATCGCGTGATCTCGGGCGAGATTTCCGCCGGGGACTTTGTGGCCACCATGAGCTATCTGGCAATGCTGGCGTGGCCGATGCTCGGCGCCGGGTTCACGGTCAACGTACTGGCGCGGGGAGCCGCCTCGCTCGGCAGAATCAATGCCATCTTGCGCGAGCCGCCCGATATTGTCTCGCCCATTGGTGCGCTGAGCCGCACCCCCAATCTCGATCTGAGCATCGAGCAGCTGTCGCTCACCTATCCTTCCAGCGATGAGCCTGCACTTGAGGGTGTCAGTCTCGAACTGCCCGAAGGCAAAATGCTTGGTATCCTGGGGCGTACCGGTTCGGGGAAATCCACTCTGATCAAAACCCTGCCGCGGCTTGTCGATCCGCCGTCGGGCAGCGTCTTTCTGGGTGGCGTCGATGTACGAGACTACGACCTGGCGTGGCTGCGCCAACGCTTCGGTATTGTGCCGCAGGATACGTTTCTGTTCTCGGCAACTATTCGCGAGAATATTGCCTTTGCGCGCGACCAGCTGAGTAACGAAGAACTGCAGCGACTTGCCGACATCTCGACCATCAGCCGCGACATTGGCAGCTTTTCGGACGGCTTCGATACTGTTGTTGGCGAGCGCGGAGTCACCCTCTCCGGCGGCCAGAAACAGCGCATCGCAATTTCGCGTGCGCTCGCCAAGAATCCCGATATCCTGGTTCTTGACGACGCGCTGTCAGCCGTTGATACCGAAAGCGAAGAGAAGATTTTGGAAGCGGTCCTCGATTACCGCAGAGGCAAGAGCACCATCCTGATCTCGCACCGCATCTCGGCGCTGCAGTACGCCGATACCATCGCGGTGCTCGATCGCGGGCGCATCGTGCAGTACGGCGGTCACGCGCAGCTGCTGCAGGATATCGATGGTCTCTACCGCGAGATTTACGATCTGCAGCAGTTGGAACACCAGAGGTCGCGGGAATAGTATGGCTGAACCGGTTCTGCAGGAAAATGAACGCATTGTCACCGGGTACAACCCGGTTGTCGTTCGCCGGCTGCTGGCGTACCTCAAGCCGTACCGCGTCGCGGTGATCCTGGCGCTGTTTGCACTGGCCTTTTCAACCGCCGCCGAACTGCTGCTGCCGGTGGTTCTGCAGCGCAGCGTAGACCGCCACCTGGTTGCCACCGCGCGGCGTAGCCCGGTTGACCGGCTGGAGGAACACGAACAGCTGGCACAGATCGCCGCACGCGACGGCGTGCGTATTGGTGAGTTCATCTATCTGCTGGAAGTCGATCTCAACGATATCGCCCAGCTCGAGCAGCGCCGCCTGCGCGATCGCGGCGTGCTCAGCCGGCGGACCTTTACCGTGACGCGGATCGACTACCCGCAAGCACTCGAGGTTGTCCAGCGCTATCCCGAGCGCTTCGAGCGTTCTGAGACTCACGCCGCCATAGACGAACGCCAGCTGCAGGATCTCTCCGGCCAGACGCGCGCAGCGCTGCGCGCCGATGACATCGCCGGCGTGAAGCGCATGTCGATGCTGTTTCTCGGCCTGCTGATGACCGTATTGATAACGGCGTTTTTGCAGGTCTACCTGATAGCGTACGCCGGTCAGGGTGTGATGAAGGATATGCGACTGCAGCTCTGGGACCACACCATCCATCAATCGCTCTCCTTTCTCAACACCCACGCCGTTGGCAAACTGGTAACTCGACTGACCAACGACGTAGAGACGATCAATGAATTGTTTACCAATACTGTGGTCAGCCTGCTGAAGAATCTGGCCGTCATGACGGGAGTTATTGTGACCATGTTTCTGCTGAGTTCCCGCATGGCACTGGTCACCGTGGCAACGCTACCGCCGGTAATTATCCTGACGCTGTTATTCCGCAAAAGGGCGCGCGACGCCTTCCGCCGGGTACGCCAGTGGGTCTCAAAGGTCAACGCCTATCTGGCTGAACACATCGCCGGCATGGCGGTTGTTCAGATGTTTGTGCGCGAAGCACAGGTTAACCACGAGTTTCAGCAGCGCAACGGCAAGCTTATGCAGGCCAGTCTCAGTGAGATGTACGTTTTTGCGGTGTTCCGCCCGATTGTGGATCTGCTCTCATCGGTCTCTCTGGCCGCAATCATCTACTTCGGCGCGCGTTTTCTCTCGCTGGGAGTGGTATCACTGGGGATCCTGATCGCGTTCATAGACCTGGCAAAGCGGTTCTACCAGCAGTTGATGGACATATCGGATCGATTTGTGGTGCTGCAGAGCGCGATGGCCGGTAGCGAACGCGTATTCGAATTGCTGGACGTTGTTGACAGAGTGGAAGACACCGGCATCACGCATCTGCCGCATCCGCTACGCGGCGAGTTGCACTTTGACTCGGTGTCGTTTTCCTATCGCAGCGGAGAATCGGTACTCAGCGACGTCAGCTTTCACGTGCCCGCTGGACTTACCGTCGCGATTGTGGGCTACACCGGCGCCGGCAAGACCACCATAGCCAACCTGGTAACCCGCCTGTGGGACGTCGACAGCGGTTCCATCCGTCTTGACGGTGTCGACATACGCGACGTTCCGCTGCATCAGCTGCGTTCTGTGGTCCAGCCGATTCAGCAGGACGTGTTTCTGTTCAACGACACCGTTGCAGAAAACATCCGCCTGGGGGCCGATATCAGCGACCAGCGGGTACTGGAGGCTGCGCGTGTAGTACAGGCCGACCACTTCATCGGTTCACTGCCGCACGGCTACCAAACCGTCCTGGACGAAGGCGCCGCCAATATCTCGACCGGCCAGCGCCAGTTGATTGCCTTTGCTCGCGTCCTGGCGCACGATCCTCGTGTAATCATTCTGGACGAGGCCACCGCAAGCGTCGATACCGAAACCGAAATGCTGATCCAATCCGGGATCCGCAAACTGCTGGCCGGACGCACGTCGCTGGTAATCGCGCATCGGCTTTCTACTATCAAGAACGCGGACCGGATCCTGGTATTGTCAGCCGGCGAACTGGCTGAAGCCGGTACCCACGAAGAGTTACTGGCGCAGCGCGGCCTGTACTACAACCTCTACCGGCTGCAGTACCAGAGCTGACAGCTCCGCACAGCCGCGGCCGCCTCGCCGCCCGGCAGTCGCGGGCTAACCGGACAACTCCGGGTTACCGACCGCCGGACACTCAGCGCCGTCGAGAATTTTCCAGCGACGCGTCTGCGGGTCACGCTCGAAACGGCAGATCGGCAGGCTGAGATAGCGGCCGTCTTCACCGGCGAGACGGATCTGGCGCGAGATGATGTTGACTTCTGTTATGCGAAAGACGGTCTCATCGTACGGAATCCGGATTCCTTCGTCGGGGAACCTCTGTTTTTCACCTACGTAGAAGTCATGCTCGTAGTAGAGACAACAGAGCAGCCGTCCGCAGGGGCCTGAGATTTTCATCGAGTTGAGACTCAGGTTCTGCACCTTGGCCATCTTGATCGAAACCGGGCACAGCTTATCGGTCAGACCGTGGCAGCAGAGCGTTCTGCCGCAGACTCCTATGCCGCCGAGCACGC
>SKLB01000147.1 GCA_007123465.1 Spirochaetales bacterium | reverse complement strand
CGCAGATAAACCAACTTGTGCAGGAACTCTTGCCGAAGTTGCGCTCGCGGTGCGACATTGTACATCAGAGAGGAAGTCATCAGCCGGTTGAGCCTGACGGCCCCGATTATCGCTCGTTCAGTTTCGTGGCTGAAGAGTACGCCGATCTGCTGGCTGCCGCCGATGTTGTGGTGTGTCGCGCCGGCGCGGGGACCCTGTGGGAAGTGGCGCTCACCGCCAGGCCGGCAATTCTGCTGCCGCTTGGCACCGAGGCTTCACGCGGTGACCAGATCGATAATGCGCGCTATTTTGCCGATCGAGGCGCTGCAATAGCGGTGCTGGGAAAGGATGGTGTTGAGCAGAGGGTTCTGCAGGAGATTGAGGCGCTGATCAGCGACCCGCAGCGTGCCGATGCAATTGGTCGCGCGGCTAAGGCGGTTTGCGGCGGTGACCCGGCCGGCATAATTGTCGAGCTGATCACCTCCCTCTGGTAGGAGAATACGTGGATTTTGCTGCGATTGATATCGTGTTTACCATCGTTCTCATTTTTACTACTCTGCGCGCGTCGCTGCGCGGCTTTGTTCAGGAGGTGCTTGCAGCGGCTGCGGTTATTCTGGGCATAAGCGCAGCGGTGCTGTTTTCCGGACTGGTTGCCGAGCTGATGGAGCAGGCGTTCAGACCGTCGATCTGGAGCCAGGTAGCCGCCTTTCTGGCCATCTTCATGCTGGTCTACCTTGTTGTAAAGCTCTTTGAGCGCGCCTTGCGCAATCTGATCGAGCGCATTCATCTGGAGAGCCTTGACCACGCGCTGGGACTCTTTCTTGGACTGATTGAAGGTATTCTGATCGCCTTTGTGGCCATACTGATTATTCAGGTGCAACCGGTGATCTCGCCGCAGCGTCTGCTGGAAGGCAGCGTGTTCGCGCGGTTTCTTGTTCCGCTGTTTCCCTACGCGTCACAGTTTCTCGGCCGAAGGATAGCGCATGTTTGAGAATATTATCGGTCAGGACCGTGCGATAGGCCAGCTGCGGCAACAAGTGAGCGAACAGCAGTTGCCCCCTGCTATTCTGTTGCACGGACCGCAGTACAGCGGCAAACTCAGCAGTGCACTCGAACTGGCGCGTGTTCTGAGTTGCAAGGATGGGGAGGGGGCATGGAGCTGCGGCTGCGCGGCGTGCGTGCAGCATCGAACCCTCGATCATCCGCTGACGCTCATGACCGGCAGCCGCTACTTTGTTCAGGACATCGCGGCGTGTGCCGAAGCGCTCAAGAAGGCGCCGATGCGCGCCACCGTCTATCTGTTTCTGCGTTCGGTGCAGAAGCTGTTACGGCGCTTTGACCCGGTTCTATGGCAGGGCGAGGAGAATCGGCTGACAAAGACCATGACCCACCTCGAAACCATTCGCGACGCGCTCGACGGGATTGCCCCTGATACCGACCTGCCGCCGGCCGACAAGCTGGACAGACGCATTCAGCAGATACTGGATGCGGCGGCCAGGATTATGGCAGCCCGCGGTTCGGACAACATACCGATTCACACCATCCGCAGCATTGCGTATTGGTCTCACCTGAGCAGCGGAGACTCGCACAAAGTAGTGATTCTTGAAAACGCCGAGCGCATGCACGACAGTTCGCGTAACGCGCTGCTCAAGGTTCTGGAAGAGCCGCCGGCGGGGCTGACGTTTGTGCTGCTCAGCGGCAACCGCGCCGCGATCCCGGCAACGATACGCTCACGGGTACGGCCGTATGCATTCAGCGAACGCGATGGCGACCAGACCGAAATTGTGCTGCGTAAGATCTTCCGCGAGACCGAACCGCGCTACCACTCTATCCGCCACTACATTATGCAGAACGCCTACTTGTCCAGGACCGGTTTTGATATGCTGGCACGCCAGTTCCTGGAGCTGGTGCTGGCCGAACAGAACGAGCAGCCGGCGCAGCGCCTGGAGACAATTGCTGTGGAGCTGAACGAGGCAGCCAACAAGGATGGATATCGCTATTTCTTTGAAGAGCTCTCGGCTGCCTGCAGGCGGATTCTGCAGCGTGAGCAGGGCGAACCGTTTCAGGCTTCGCTTCCGTTGTCTCTGCTGCAGGGCTGGCAACGCGAGCTGGTGCGGCATCAGCGCTACAGCGAATCATTCTACATGCGCGGCGACCTTGTGCTGCAGAGCCTGTGGTTTGCGATGAGGAAGCAACATGCGAAAGTTCATTGAGCGCGCCATTGAGAAGCTTCCCAAACTCGATGAAGAGCAGATCCGTACATTGATCAGGGATCTTGCCACCGAGCACGAGCGTATCGAGCTGGTTCTCGATTCGATGAACGTCGGGGTGCTTGTTTCGGCAACCGATAATTCACTGGTGCTGGTGAACAAGGCCGCCGAACGGTTGCTGCCGTTTGCAACCCACGAATGGTACGAGCGCCCGGTCTGGAATGCAATTGCCGATCGCGAGATCAGCGATTTTGTGCAGCAGACGCTGCTCAATCAGGAGTCTGCCCACGACCGCGAGTTCACGCTGGATGGCAATGGTGCCAATCGCATTCTGTCGTGCAGCATTTTGCCGTTGGTGGGTTCGGGGAGCATACAGGGCAACATCCTGCACATCGAAGACATCACCGAGAAGCGTGGCCGCGAGGCTCGTCTGCGCCGGGCCGAGAGCCTGGCCTCTCTGACTACCTTGGCTGCGGGAGTGGCGCACGAGATCAAGAACCCGCTCGGTTCAATCGGTATCCACATCCAGCTTCTGCAGAAAGCGCTGCAATCATCGATGGATTCAGAGCAAGTCGACCACCAGCGCATGCAGAGCTACATCGAAGTGGTCAACGAAGAGGTTGACCGTCTCAACCACATAGTTGTGGATTTCCTGTTTGCGGTACGCCCGATCGATGTCCAGCTGGAAGAGCGAAATCTTAACGAAGTAGTGTACGAGCTGTTGGAATTCGTGAAGTACGAGCTTGAAGAAGCCGGCATCGAGCTGGTTGCCAATCTTGAAGAGGGCTTGGATCCAATCCACCTCGACGAGAAGTACCTCAAACAGGCTTTGATGAATATGATGAAGAACGCGATTGCTGCCATGCCCGATGGCGGAACGCTGCGGGTCACCACCGGGCAGCGCGGTGATGACGCCATTCTGTGCATCAGTGACAACGGCGTAGGTATGACCGACGAAGTAATGGGCAAGATCTTTGAGCCCTACTTCACCACCAAGGATTTCGGGTCCGGTATCGGCTTGACGCTGGTGTACAAAGTCATCAAGGAACACCGGGGAGAGATTTCGGTACTATCGCAGCCGGGTAAGGGAACAACGTTCACAATCACCTTCCCTGTGCCGCAGAAGGAACAGCATCTGTTGGGCTGGAACGGAGATCAGGCATGAAGTTCAACGTACTGATAGTGGATGATGAGAAGAACATCCGCCAGGGACTCGGCAAGGCTCTGGAGATGGACGGTTACCGCACGCTGCTGGCCGAGGACGGCCAGGACGCGCTGCAGGTCATCCAGCAGGAAGAGGTGGACCTGGTCATCGCCGACTTGCGCATGCCGCGCCTCTCCGGAGAAGCGTTGTTGCGCCGGGTGGTTGATTCGTGGCCGACAATTCCGGTGATCATCCTGACCGGTCACGGGACCATCGAAACCGCCGTCCAGGCGATGCGCGACGGCGCCTACGACTTTCTGACCAAACCGGTCAATCTTGACCGGCTGTCACTACTGGTCAAACGTGCGCTGTCCAACCGCGAGCTGATACTGCAGCATCGCGCCATGCAGGAAGAGCTCGACAAGCGCCGGCAGTTCACCAATATCATAGGCAAGTCCAGCGAGATGCACCGCATCTTCGATGTGGTGCGCCAGGTGGCGCCCACCAAGGCGTCTGTCCTGATCACCGGCGAGAGTGGTGTAGGCAAAGAGCTTATCGCCGACGCTATCCATACGCTATCGGGCCGCAGAGACAAACCGTTTGTAAAGGTGCATTGCGCAGCACTTTCGGAAACGCTACTCGAAAGCGAGCTGTTTGGCCACGAGAAGGGCGCTTTCACCGGGGCGGTGGCACGCAAGCGCGGCCGCTTCGAGCTGTCGAATATGGGCAGCATCCTGCTCGATGAAATCGGCGAGATCAACCAGGCTATTCAGATCAAGATCCTGCGCGTTCTTCAGGAGAAGCGATTTGAGCGTGTCGGCGGCGAAGAAACGCTCGAGGTGGATACCCGCATCATCTCGGCTACCAACAAGGATCTCAAGGTAGAGATCGGTGCCGGGCGTTTCCGTGAAGATCTCTACTATCGGCTCAACGTTGTCCATATCCACGTGCCGCCGTTACGCGAGCGCAAGGAAGACATCCCGCTGCTGGTGGCGGCGTTCATCAAGGAGTTTGCCGCTGAGAACGGTAAGCCGGTTGAAGGTATCGATCCCAAGGCGCGCGCGGCGGTCTTCAACTACTCGTGGCCTGGTAATGTGCGCGAGCTGCGCAACTGCATCGAAAGCGCGGTGGTGATGTGCAAGGGCGAGATCATAACCGCTGATGATCTGCCGCCGACGGTCAACGCCGACACAGACGCCAACTACATCAAAGTCTCGATGGGCGTGACGCTGGCCGAGGCCGAGCAGGAGATCATTCGCAGCACGCTGAACGCCAATAACGGTAACAAGAGCAGGACCGCCGAGATGCTGGGAATCGGGCGCAAGACGCTGCACCGCAAGATCAGCGACTACCATCTGGAGGACGATGCCAGCGTTGCATCGCAGCGCGCGGATAACCGCTGACTAAGGATCAACGCTGCCGATTACGATGTAGTAGTCGCGGATGGCGCGGTAGGCAAGGTTGAGTCGCTTACTGACTTCGGTGGCCGCTTCGGCGCGCTGCGGGTCGGCGGCGTGCCGGTCCGGATGGTATTCGGCAATAAGGCGTTTGTAGGATCGGCTGACCTGATCGAACCGGGTTCCGGGAGCAACCTCCAGCGCGCGGAACGCGCGCCGCACCGCTATTGGCATCTGTGAGTATTGGCCACCGCCGGGTTGTCGGGAGGTCTCCTGGCGGGGCCGCTCAAAGCCGGTGCGCACAAAATACTCGAGGTCCTGCATGGCTTCGGCGTAGTCAGGGTCAAAGGCGTAGCCGCCGAACCTGCTGCGGTCGCGCGCGGTTTGTCCCTCCTCGTGTCCCGGTTCGTGCTCGTCGATGAGCGAGCGTATAAAATCTTCAAATCGCCGCGAGAGACTCACTCGAAGAACTCTCCATGAAGCGTGCGCATCGCCGTGTCAACGCTGCTTTCCGACATTACCAGACTGAGATT
>SKLB01000096.1 GCA_007123465.1 Spirochaetales bacterium | reverse complement strand
GCTCCGAGATGCCCGAGAAGCCCTTGACGTCGGTGAAGAACGCGGTAAGGTGTTTCTTCTCGCCGCCCAGCTTGAGCTTGGTTGGATCGTCCAGCAGCTCGTTGATGACATCAGAGGAAAGGTAGTGGCCAAACGCATTGCGAATGAAGCTGCGTTCGTGCGCGGTCTGCAGGAACTTGATCAGCGTCAGCACCATGAAGGTCAGGAACACGGTCAGCGTCGGTGTGACCAGCGGCAGATAAGTGCCGGTAGCCACAAAGAAGTAAGCCCCGGCGGCAGCAATCAACAGTACGAATACCAGTCCGACTATGATCCCCCACAGCGGATTGAGCTTGCGCACCACCAGTGTCACCAGCAGCGCCAGTACAAAGGCTGCGGCCACCGAATACCACGGCGAGAGTACCGACAGGAAGCGACGCTGCAGAATGGTATTGGCAACCGCCGCGTGCGTACCAACGTTCATGTACTGTTCTTCAAAAGGATTGACCCCGATATCGGTGGTTCCGGTTCCGGTAAAGCCGATGAAGGCAAACACACCGGCCAGTTCACGCTGCAGCGTTTCGCGCGACTGCATCAGCAGATCGTGGGTTTCGCGCGTGCTCTCGAATAGCGCCGGAACCTCATCCAGCAACGGCGTGTAGTCCTGGCGCAGGTCCGGTGGCAGGTCCTCAACCGCCAGAATGCGTTCAATTTCGGCCAGAATAGCGTCTTCGGTTGGCTGGTCGAGAAAGCGCCCGGTTTCGGCAAGCATCATCTCGCGCACGTAACGGTACTCCTCGATCAGCTCGCCGTTGCCGTTGTTCATTACATCGGCCTTGATCTGCTCGGCGTAGTCGTAGGCCTGCAGAATGTCAAACTCTGCATCGTAGAACGAGAGGTAGCCGGCGTCGGCCATTGCGTTCAGGTTGTGGAGCAGGTTTTCTTCCAGCCGGGTGTTGCGCGTCAGCTCCCAGAAGGACAGGTGGCGGAAGCTGTCATCGAAGGTCGCACGCGGCCAGTTGATCAGGATGCGGCTGCCGTCAACCATTGGAATGCGCACGGTGTGCACCTCGCCATCGGGGTATTGGGCGTCCTGCAGTACCAGGTGGTTGTCCTGGAGCTGCAGCCTGGGCCGGCCCAGCCAGTGCAGCAGCGGCGAGAGAGCCAGCTGGCCGAAGAACGCTCCATCGTGCTCGATCATTAGTTCCACCCTGCGCCGCACCCCGTCGCTATCAATCACTACGTTGGGAAACCCTACGCCAATTCCGTTGCGCATGATCGGCAGGATAGTAGGTCTGATTCCATCGGCCTGCACAAACGGGGAATTGGCGTGCAACTGCTCGCTGGTGTTGGGTACCGCGAAGTGTTGGTGCGTGTAGCGTACCAGTTCATCCGGGACCGCCGGGTCAACCTGGGGCAGCATGTTGACCGTGAAGAACGTCTTGCCGTTGAAGCGCGCCGTTCTGCCGAAGTACTCGTCGTTGTCGCGGGCGATGTCGTGCACGCTATTCAGCAGCCGCGCCTGAGTCTGTTCGGTTATATCGGCAAGGTCAAAGACAAAGTCTTCGGCGTCTTCTATCGAAATTGCACCGGAAGCCAGCGCGGAGAAGAGGTCGAGCATGCTCTGGCGGATCTCGTTGAACTCGCGCGTAAACAGTACCGGGATCTCTTCGCGCAGCAGCTCGGAGTCCACGCCGAGCGGGCTGCGCTCGACGTACTCGATATCAAGGATGGCGTAGCCGGCTTCAAACTCGCGCATCAGGACCAGGCCGTCGGCTACAATGTCGCGGCTCCAGGGCCAGAAGCCCACGTTGGCTATTGCATCGTCATCGATGTTCAGCAGTACGATTGATTCGTGCTGTTCCAACGGCGGTTTGACGTGCAGCAATGCGTCGTAGAGGCGCATCTCCACAACATCGAGCGCGTTGATGGCGTTGAGAAACGCAAACAGTGCCGCGATTGCCAGGGGTACAACAAGAAGTACCCGCTCGTTCTTTTTCATGTAGCCTCCCGTAGGGGTCTCTCTCGCATGATCATACTACAGTCTGGCACATTTTTCCGAAATGTCCAGCACTGCGGTCATCAATTTGATCCTATTCTCACTGAAGCGTATAATGTGCTACGGTGTGTATATATGCGTGTACGCTCCCGCTTGCGAAACCTTTGCATCCGCGCGTTGACCCATTCCATGGATGTCAAGACGATGGTAGAGATTACACGGCGCATCCTGGGAGGAGCCTATGATCTGCACCAGCGCTGCGGTTTTCCCGATAGTGTGCCAATCCCCGACTACGATGCCGCGCGCCAGATCGTGGTTGATCTGATAGACGCGTCGATGCTGCTGCCGTTTATTGGATTGCTGGTTGCCATTGACCGCAACGGCTTCGTCGGCCGCAGTCTGCGCATTCACCGCATTGACGAGATCCTGGGTGAGATGCTGGAGCTGGGACTGATTTACGATACCGAAAACCAGATCTTCATCGAGAACGCCAGCCTGCAGCAGACGCCCAACTGGGGAGTCATCCGTGAGGGGGACGTGCACAGTTTCGCGTTCCTGCGCTTCGACGTGGTGGGAAACTCGCGCCTGGTGCGCGAGTACGATGAGCAGACCGTCATGCAGGCCTACGGAGACCTGCGGCGTCTGATCCAGTCGATTCTCAACAGCCGTAACGGACGGCTCTGGTCATGGGAGGGAGACGGTGGACTGGCGGCATTTTACAGTGACGACGTCAATGCTGCCGCGGTCTACTCGGGAATGGAGCTGCTGCGCGAGCTTTTTCTCTACAACCGCCTCGAATGCCCGCTGGATGAGCCGATTCGTGTACGGCTGGCGGTGCACAGCGGTCCAAGTGAGTATCGCAGCAGTATTGACGATATCAAGAGCATGGTGATGAAGAAGGTCTACCAGATCGAATCCGACCTGGCTCTGCCCAATACACTGACGATATCCGATACGGTCTATTTCAATCTTGACCCGTTGCTGGAATCGTGGTTTGCTGCAGTGGGCGGCAGCAGCGAGGCGGCGTGTTATCGCTACGCAGTGAAACTGGAGAAGTAGCGAGATAAAAGTTGACAATGCAATGGACCTGGTAGTTTTTTCCGACAACAACAGAATACGGCACTGCTTTGGCGCGATAGAGCGCAGCCGTAAGCACAGCGTACGCTACCACCCGGTTGACGAGCTGCGAGGCTGGTTGCGCAACGGACGCACCAACGCGCTGGTCTACGTTGACATTGGGAGCATAAGCGAGAGCGCCGGCACCCGGCTGCTGCGGCAGCTGTCCCGGCTCAGTGACGTGCCGCACAGCGTGATTGATCCCGCAAACCGCATCAGCGATCCGGCAGCGCTGCTGCGTGCCGGCGCGGTTGACTACGTCAATCGTTCACTCTTTGTCGAGGGCGTGTCACCCAGGCGCATTGACGAGATTGCAGAGTATGTCTCCAACACCTACCCTGATGCTGTGATCCAGCCCGGGCGCCTGGAAAAGGCCGCGGACACTACCTCAGACGGACGCGCCCTGGTGGTTTCCGGGGCAGACTGGAGCGGCGTGCGAGCGGGAAAAGAGTACTCTTTCTACATGCTCTTTGCCGAACTCGACAACGCGGTTGATTACGCCAACCGCACCAGTGAACGCTACACAATGTCGGTTGTGGGCTCGTTCCAGCGGCTTCTGGAGCGGACTATCGCCCCCTACCAGGGGCGGCTATGGATCTGGCGTGACTTTGGCGGAGTAGTGCTATTCCCGTTTGACGGTCAATCCTGCCAGGCGGTCCTGCCGTGTATCCGGATGATTCTCAACCGCCCGCTGGACAACATCGAGCAGTTTGATCTCAAGACCAGCCTGTCGTACCGCTTCTCGTTGCACCTCGGCAACACGGTCTATCAGAACAAGGGCGATACCAGCCACATTGTCTCGGACTCGATCAACTACGTGCATCACCTGGGACAGAAGTTCACTTTACCGGGCAATTTCACGCTGACCAGCAACGTGTATCAGCGGATCCCCGAGAAGCTGCAATCTCTGTTCAAGCCGATCGGCACCTACGAAGGGCGTGAGGTCTATCGCATGCGGTTGCCGCAGCGGCCTACGTAACGCGCCACGCCTCTTCAGCGGTCGGCTCAACCACTTCAAACGCCTGGCTTTCGCGCGGCGCGGCCATCAGCGGTTCCACCGTGGTTTTCCACTCGGTGTAGTGCGCGGTCTCTTTGTGGCTCAGCGTGGCCTGGTGCGACGCGTATGCCTCGCACAGCACGTACTCGCCGGCTTTGTCCGGGTTGCGCAGAACGTCAAAGCGCAGCACGCCGGGTTCGGCTATTGAGCCGCGGTGGTTGGCGCGGGTGGCCTCTTCAAACGCCTCCACAGCATCCGGTTTCACGTGCACGCGAATCAGCCTTACGATCATGGCAGTCCTCCTCTCTTCAGTTGTAGCGCGTCCAGTGTAGCGCGCCCGGGCGGTGCAGTGCCAGCGGCCGCTTGCCTTGCACCCCGCTTCATCTGCTATACTGTGCGTAAGAGGATAAAGAGCAGTATGGGCCAGAGAAGCTCGCGCAGAGGACGTTCGCGCGGTGGTAAGCAGGGCGGGCGCTCGCGTCGTTCAAATAAGTCTACTTTTGATCCCAACAAGGCGTGGATGCCCGAGCCGCCGCCGCACCGCGACTATCCGCCGTGCCCTGTCTCCGGTGAACCCATCGATGATATCTATTCAGCGATAGCCGATCCGCGTTCGGGCGAGCCAACGCGCCTGGATAGCGTGATCGATAAGCTGAGCGAGCAGGAGCAGTTGGCCGAGGGCGAGCGGATCTGCTACGTCGGCGAGGGACAGTTTGGCGTGGTGCGCGATATCAAGCGAAACGGCAAGAATACGGTTGAAATTTTACGGCGAATTCCATATGAGGATCGCCACGCCAGGCAGCCGTGGCGCAAGGAGCTCAGCCCGGGAATCAGCCGGGACTACGTTCCGCAACCGCCTCCGATAGATGAACTCTACAGCGCCGAGGAAGAACGCTTGTTTCCGCGCTTCGGCCGCGGTGGCGGCGGCTATATGCCGCGCTGAGATAGCGTTGACTTGGGGTGCAGCTAGACAGGCGTGCGGAAGCGCGCTTTGGCAATATCGCACGCCATGCGCACCTGTTGCTGCATGTCACGCCTGGCTTTGATCTCCACGGTGCCGCGCCTCGGGTATACCGTCACCCCGCTGATGTCGGGAATAACGCGCAGACTCCTGGCAATGATCTCTGCGTTTTCAGGAGTCAGCATATCAACTACGTAGCGGTAGACCTGTGGTTTT